>JASFNY010000058.1:0-8462 GCA_050116795.1 Thiohalophilus sp. | reverse complement strand
CCGATCGGTTTGTCGAGTAACAGGATGCCGCTGATCGGACGGCCTTTGGGACGACGTCTTGCCACGCGCTACCTCATTCGTCGGATGGTTTATCGGATTTGACGGCCTCGTCGATCAGACGTGACAGGGCGTTGCCCCGGGCCATGGATTCATCGTAGACGAAGTGCAACGCCGGGACCGTCCGCAGGGTCATGCGCCGCCCCAGTTCATGGCGCAGGAAGCCGCCGGCCCGGTTCAAAACCTCCAGGCTGGTAGCAACATCATGCTGTTGATCGTCCAGAACGGTGATATAGACCTTGGCGTGGGCCAGGTCGCGAGATACCTCGACTGCCGAGACAGTGACCATGCCGAGGCGTGGATCCTGGATCTCCTGCTGAATCAGGATCGCCAGTTCACGCTGCATCTGTTCACCGATGCGCCGGGTACGGCTGAAATCTTTGGCCATGAGCGTATTGCGTCGTGATCGGTTTAAGGTTGCCGGCGGTCTCAGATATGCCGGGCAACCTGGACACGTTCGTAGACTTCGATCTGATCGCCGGCTTTCACGTCATTATAGTTCTTGACGCCGATACCGCATTCCGTGCCCTGTTTGACCTCATTAACATCATCCTTGTAGCGACGCAGGGACTCCAGTTCCCCTTCGTAAATGACGACATTGTCGCGCAATACACGAATCGGATTGTTGCGCTTCACGACACCTTCGACCACCATACAACCGGCAATCGCACCCAGCTTGGGTGAACGGAACACATCGCGAACTTCGGCAAGGCCAATGATCTCTTCCCTGGTTTCGGGTGATAGCAAGCCACTCATGGCCGACTTCACTTCGTCGATCAGATCGTAAATGACGCTGTAGTAATGCAGATCGACTTCTTCTTCATCGATCAGGCGCTTGGCTACTGCATCGGCTCGCACGTTAAACCCGACCAGAATCGCGTTTGATGCCACTGCCAGGTTAACGTCGGACTCGGTAATCCCACCTACACCACTGGCCACGATCTTGACCTTGACCTCGTCAGTAGAGAGATTTTCCAACGCATCGGAGATCGCTTCCACGGAACCCTGCACATCGGCCTTGAGCACGATGTTGACCATGCTGACCTCGCCCTCTTCCATTTGCGAGAACATGTTCTCCAGCTTGGCCGCCTGCTGGCGCGCAAGTTTCACATCACGATATTTACCCTGACGATACATCGCCACTTCACGGGCCTTGCGTTCATTGGCCACGACCACGGCATCATCACCGGCGTTGGGTGTCCCGGAAAGCCCAAGTATCTCGACAGGAATGGAAGGACCTGCTTCATCGACCATCTCGGCCTTTTCATTCAGCATCCCGCGCACGCGACCGTACTCGAGACCCGCCAGGAGAATGTCACCTTTGTGCAGCGTACCTTTTTGTACCAGCATGGTGGCTACCGGGCCGCGGCCCTTGTCGAGACGAGATTCGATAATGACACCGTGCGCCGGACCATCTTTGGTGGCTTTGAGTTCCAGTACTTCGGAAACCAGCAGAATGGATTCCAGTAATTGTTCGATGCCTTCCCCGGTATGCGCGGAAACATGCACGAACATGGTATCACCACCCCAGTCCTCGGGAATGACTTCCAACTGGGCCAGTTCGTTCTTGACCCGATCCGGATCGGCTTCGGGTTTGTCGATCTTGTTGACTGCAACAATCAGCGGTACACCGGCAGCCTTGGCATGCTGGACCGCTTCCTTGGTCTGCGGCATGACACCGTCATCGGCCGCGACCACCAGAATTACGATATCGGTCACCTTGGCGCCGCGGGCACGCATCGCGGTAAACGCGGCATGGCCTGGCGTATCCAGGAAGGTGATATCGCCGTTTTCCTGTTCCACGTGATAGGCACCGATATGCTGGGTAATCCCGCCAGCTTCGCCGGAAGCCACTTTACTGCGACGAATATAATCAAGCAGCGAGGTCTTGCCGTGATCGACGTGACCCATAATGGTAACCACCGGTGCACGACCGACCGCTTCACCCTGCTCCTCTTCGGTCACCAGATCTTCTTCAATGGCGTCGGCCTTGATTAACTTGGCCTTGTGACCCATCTCATCGATGACGATCGCGGCCGTATCCTGGTCCAGCACCTGGTTAATCGTGACCATGGAACCCATACCCATCATCACCTTGATCACTTCGGCGGCCTTTACTGACATCTTCTGCGCCAGTTCACTGACGGTAATGGTTTCCGGCAATGCAACTTCGTGCACGATAGGCTGACTCGGACGCTGGAAGCCGTGTTCGCCGCCGGAAGCAGCGGGAGCCGGACGGGACCTGGACTGGCGCTTGCGGCGCTTGCCGGACTTGTCGGCGGTAACATGCAATTCCTGACGACCGTAGCGTGTTTCGCGTTCCTGCTCGTCGCGACGCTCCTTGCCTTTCTTGGCCTTGCTCGGGCGTGCGCCTGGCTTGGTTTCCTTGACTTCTTCTGCCTGCTTGCGGGCAATTTCTTCCTGCTGTTTGGCAAGTGCCGCCTCTTCTTCCTCGGCCTTGCGCTTGGCTTCCTGCTCCGCTTCGCGGGCCTTGCGCTGTTCTTCCTCGGCGCTGCGCTTGGCTTCCTTTTCCGCCTCGAGCTGCTTGGCAGCCTCTTCGGCCTGGCGACGTTCTTCTTCAAGCTTGGCTTTTTCGGCCAGAACCTGTTCGGCTTTTTCCTGCTCCTGCTCGATCACGGTACTGCGCTTGACGTAGGTGCGTTTCTTGCGCACCTCGACCGTGACAGACTTGCCCTTGCTGTGACCACCTGTCTGCCGCAATTCACTGGTGGACTTGCGACTCAGGGTAATCTTCTTCGGCTCTTTCAGGCTGCTGCCTTCGGCGCCATGTTTGTTGCGCAGGAACGAAAGCAGTTCCATTTTCTCGGCATCCGTAATCATCGCATCTGCATCGGATACCGATAGCCCGGCTTCCTTGAATTGTTCAAGCAACCGATCTACCGATATACCTACTACATCAGCGAACTGTCGGACGGTAACATCTGCCATATATTCTCTCTCCTGCTCCTCGACTCTCTGGTTTGTCTTTACTGACTCTGTTCTTCGGCAAACCAGGGTTCACGCGCTTTCATAATCAATTGCGCGGCTTTTTCTTCATCCATCTCATCAATTTCCATCAACTCATCGACTGACTGTTCAGCCAGATCTTCCATGCTGCAAATTCCCTTGCCGGCCAGCTTGTATGCCAGCCCCTGATCCATGCCTTCCATGTTCAGCAGGTCTTCCGCCGGCTCCAGTTTGTCGACAGTCTCTTCGCTGCTGATGGCGCGGGTCAGCAATACATCCTTCGCGCGGCCACGCAGCTCTTCAACGATAGCATCGTCGAACTCCTCGATCGCCAGCAGCTCATCCATCGGCACGTAAGCTACCTCATCAATCGTGGTGAAGCCTTCCTGAACCAGGATGGAAGCCACTTCCTCGTCGACATCCAGCAGACTCATAAACTGCTTCTGAACACGTTCGGATTCCTCTTCGTTCTTGGCCTCCATGTCAGCAACGGACATGACATTGAGGGTCCATTTGGACAGTTCACTGGCCAGCTTGACGTTCTGCCCGCCTCGGCCAATTGCCTGGGATAACTGCTCCTCGGCCACAGCGATATCCATGGTGTTGGTATCTTCATCCACCACGATGGATTCCACATCGGCTGGCGACATGGCATTAATAACGAATTGCGCCGGGTTATCGTCCCACAGAACAATATCGATGCGCTCACCGGACAGTTCATTGGAAACCGCCTGCACACGTGAACCACGCATACCGACACAGGCACCGACCGGATCGATGCGCGAATCATTACTGCGCACGGCGATCTTGGCCCGTGAACCGGGATCGCGTGAAGCACCAAGAATGTCAATCAGGCCTTCACCAACCTCTGGCACCTCGATCTTGAACAGTTCGATCAGGAACTCGGGCGCGGTACGGCTGACAAACAATTGCGGGCCACGCGCTTCGGGACGAATTTCCTTCAGGAAACCACGAATACGATCACCCGGGCGAACTGATTCACGCGGAATCATGTCCTCGCGAGGAATAATAGCATCGGCATTACCGCCCAGATCGAGATACACATTGCCGCGCTCGACACGCTTGACCACACCCATGACCAGCTCGCCGATCTTGTCCTCGTATTCCTCGATTACCTGTGCACGTTCGGCTTCGCGAACCTTTTGTACGATAACCTGCTTGGCGGTCTGTGCGGCAATACGCCCGAATTCGATCGAATCGACTTCTTCCTCGACAAACTCACCCACCTGAATATCCGGTTCTTCAACCTGCGCAGCACTCAGCGTGGTTTCGCGCTCGGGATGTTCCATGGCGTCATCCTCGACCACTTCCCAGCGACGATAGGTCTGGTAATCACCATTTTCCCTGTCAATGTTGACACGTAAATCCACGTCGTTGTTGTAACGTTTCTTGGTGGCCGTTGCCAGCGCGCCTTCGATGGCGCCAAAAATGATGTCCTTGTCCACGCCTTTCTCGTTGGACACCGCATCAACCACCATCAAAATTTCTTTGTTCATAACCCTGCCTCTGAAAGCAAAATCAAATATATGCCTGACTGTTCAAATCCGTCGTCGCCATTCGCGCGCCGACGGTCAATGACTGTGAATTATCGCGTCGTAGTCGGGTATCAGGTTGGCCTTTTCAATATCGCCCACCGTCAACTTAAACTGCTCTCCGCCCTCTTCCGTGATCAGGATCGTCTCGCCATCCACGCTGTCGATACGTCCCGACAGCTTGCGCCTGCCAGCAATACTATGGCGCAGTTTCAACTTGACCTTCTCGCCAAGAAACCGTGCATAGTGTTCAGGCGTAAATAACGGTCGATCCAGACCAGGCGAGGAAACCTCGAGGTTGTAATGACCCCGTATCGGATCCTCGACATCCAGTACACCGCTGATCTGGTGACTGGCCTGCTCGCAATCTTCGAGGGTCACGCCCCCGGGCGAGTCGATGAAAACCCGGACCACGGAGTGCTTACCCTGGGACAGCTGCTCGACACCAACCAGCTCATAACCCAGCGGCTCCACGGCCGATGCGATAAGCGTGGTCAGAGTATCTTTTGCCCGTCCCATTTTTAGGTACACCCCTAAACAAAAAGTGGGCGCGAGGCCCACTTCCTGAATAACACCAAATTCGCCGCGGATTGTAACACCTTATATATAGGCCAGACAATCCTGTGAGACGCTAATTTAGCGCCTCGGGCTGCATCCTGCAAGGATTGTCCGCCGAGGATGCAGGCAGCGGGCCGACATTACGCTCGGGTTCAGGGAAACGCCGGAATGGTCGGTTCCACGTCGCGGACTTCCGCCTCGGGATGGTGCTGCTTGACCATGGCTGAAATTTCATCAACCTGCTCGACTGGAACATCCACCATCATCAGCAGCCGTCCCTGCTCGATCTGGCTGAAAAACGCCTTCAAGCGGGTATTGGGGATATTTACCGCCACCATGGTAGAGGCAAACAGGCCGATTAGCGCCCCGCCAACGGTAACGGAACCCACCGACCAGACCTCCAACCCGGGGACAATGTAGCCCATAGATACAGCCAGGCTGCCCAGCAGCACGCCGGCAAAGGCCCCGATTATGGCGCCGAGCTGGGCCCCGTGCACCAGATCGCTGCGCTGAAATAGTGAAGCCTCGGGTAAATCCACCAGGTCAATATCCGAACGGGCCATGACATGCATGTGCCGCTCTTCAATTTTGGATAACAAAAGCTCCCTGTGAATCGCCTGGGTCGAACTAACATCGGGAAGAACGAAGTATAAACGCCTTCTCATCGCACACCTCCTTGCTCTTGTTGAGAGTTGGCCGGGCCGGGTGGCAGCCCGCGTGGAGAAAGGCTCGACTTGTTATTTTCAAGTATAGTTGAGCTGGCCAGCTTGAACAGCAGGCCAAAAACCGTACTGGAATTATCAATATATAAGATTCAGTGGTATGAGCAAACAAATGCCAAACCTGCAATTTCTCGGCGCCACCGGCGAGGTCACCGGCTCAGCCTACCTGTTGCGCACCGAGCACAGCACGATTCTGCTCGAATGCGGCATGCATCAGGGCCACGGCGCAGACGAGGCCAACGAGGCCGAGTTTGCATTTCGAGTGGCAGACATCGACGCAGTGGTCCTCTCCCACGCCCACCTGGATCACAGTGGACTGCTCCCAAAGCTGGTCAAGCAGGGATACCGCGGACCAATCTACATGACCCGCGCCACTCACGATCTGGTCGATATCATGCTACACGACGCCGCTTATTTGCAGATGAAGGACACGGAATGGGAAAACAAGCAGAGACAGCGGGCGGGCAAACCGACTGTTGAACCACTGTATACCGAGCATGATGTCGAGGAGACATTGAAGCTGCGCCAAACAGTGGAGTATCGCAAGCCGCTGGACATAAGCCGCGACGTGACCCTGCAATACCATGATGCCGGGCATATTCTCGGCTCGGCGATTGTCGAATTGCTGATCAAGCAAGGCGAACAACAGCGACGACTGGTCTTCTCCGGCGATCTTGGGAATGCCAATCATCCCCTGCTCCAGGACCCCGAGATTCTTGAGCGAGCCGATATCCTGCTGCTTGAATCCACTTACGGGGATCGCAACCATCGCGATTATGATTCGACCGTAGAAGAATTCCAGCAGGCCCTGCAGGCTGCCGACGAGGCCGGCGGCAACGTCCTGATCCCTTCCTTTGCCGTTGGCCGCACCCAGGAGGTCCTGTTCTGGCTTGGCAAATTTCACCGTCAGGGCCGCCTCCCCCAGCAACAGATATTTCTGGACAGCCCCATGGCCATTGCTGCCGGCGAGATCTATTTTCGCTACCTTCATCTGTTTAACGATGAAGATGCCAGGGCTTTCCGTGAAACCGCCCATCACAAGTGGGAAGAGTGGCTGCCCAATCTGCGTTGTACCCGGGAAACCGAAGAATCGATCCAGATCAATTCAATCCAGGGTGGCGCGATCATCATTGCCGGTAGCGGCATGTGCACCGGCGGACGAATTCGGCATCATCTGAAGAACAACCTCTGGAAGAACAATGCACACCTGATCATTGTCGGCTTTCAGGCTGCAGGCACACTGGGCCGGGCACTGGTCGACGGAAAACGTAATGTCACCATCATGGGGCGTGAAATAGCCGTCAAGGCAAACATTCACACCCTGGGCGGATTCAGTGCCCATGCCGATCAACAGCAACTGCTGGACTGGGCCGGTCACTTTCAAAAACCTCGTCCCCGGCTTTACCTGGTCCATGGCGAACCGGAAAAGATGGAAGCCTTGCAGGAACAGTTACGAACACGGTTTGACTGGGAAGCGATGATTCCCGCCTACAAAGAGAAGATCAAACTGTAACGGTTTCCGTATTCTGCCCTGAATCGTTACAGACTCATCGTCCCTGCACTGATTTGTTGCATAGGGTACAGGCTATTCCGCCTGCATTCTCAATCCCGGTCTGGCTGTGCTAAGTTAATAACAACACTTTTAATTTGCGGGAAAACTCATGCGTATCGCACTAATTGGTCTTGGCAAAATGGGCGCCAACATGGCACGTCGACTGCTGCGGCAAAATATCGAGGTGGTTGGTTATAACCGCTCGATGGATATCGTCAAGCAGCTGACGAAGGAAGATAACATGGTGCCTGCCGAGAGCCTGGAACAGGCGGTGGCACAGCTGCCGGCACCGCGCATCGTCTGGCTGATGTTACCGGCCGGTGAAATCACCGAACAGACCATACACTCCCTTCCCGGCTTGCTCCAGCCGGGCGATATCGTCGTTGATGGCGGCAATGCCAATTATCATGACAGTCAACGGCGTGCCGCCATGCTCGCTGAACACCAGATCGGTTTTGTCGATGCCGGCACCTCCGGCGGTGTCTGGGGACTCAAGGAAGGTTACTGCATGATGGTCGGTGGCGAGCGCGGCCATGTTGAACCGCTGATTCCTGTCCTCAAAGCGCTGGCACCGGCCAGTGACGCCGGCTGGGCACATGTCGGTCCACCCGGGTCAGGTCACTTCACCAAGATGATCCATAATGGCATCGAATACGGCATGATGCAGGCCTATGCCGAAGGCTTTGCCCTGCTTCAGGGTAAACAGGAGTTCGAACTGGATCTGGCGCAAATCAGTGAATTGTGGCGCCACGGCTCGGTGGTGCGCAGCTGGCTGCTGGATCTGACCGCCGGGTTCCTGCAGCATGACCAACAACTGGAAAACATCACACCCTACGTGGCCGATTCAGGCGAAGGACGCTGGACGGTGATGGAAAGTGTCGATCAGGGGACGGCCGCGCCGGTACTGGCACTTGCTCTGCATATGCGTTTTGCCAGTCAGGACGACACGGCCTTCGGTAACCGAATGCTGGCCAAGATGCGCGAGGCATTTGGCGGTCATGCGGTGAAATCCAAGTGACAGAACTCGATCCCTGCACCTTTATCGTCTTTGGC
>JASFNY010000057.1:0-8489 GCA_050116795.1 Thiohalophilus sp. | reverse complement strand
CGTAATCCAGGCCCATGTCACGTACCGCGGTCGCGATCCGTTCCGGCTCCTGATCATCGAACCAGCCGGGTCGGCCGGTTTTCACGGCACAAAAACCACAGGCACGGGTACAGGTGTCCCCCAGTAGCATGAACGTGGCGGTACCGTGACTCCAGCATTCACCGCGATTCGGGCAGCGTGCCTCCTCGCAAACGGTATGCAGGGTATTGCTGTGTACGCTGCGCGCGGTTTTGGAGTAATTGACGTGATTGCCGAGGGGTTGCCGAATCCACTGTGGCATACGGCCGGCATTCGGCTCGTCGGAGAAATCGAAAACTGGAATAACTTTGTTTGTCATAATGCCCGGTACTTTTTTCGCCAGTGAAAATAAAAAAGGGCGAAGCAAAGCAGTTAGCTGCTTTGTTTCGCCCCTCTGTCCTTTCACCTGAGAGCTTAGCCCCTTCGGTGCCCCGTGCATTCGGGATCTCTCCAGAGTCGCTTTACCCCTACGGTCCTTTTGCCTGAGCGTTTCCGGGCGGTTGCGCCTTCGGCGGCAGGTCTAACCTGCACTCTCCCACAGGGTAATAGCTTATGGGGTGATCTTAACGGGTCTAGCCCCGTAATCCAAGGTGAAGCGCAGATAAAAAACCGGTGAATTTAAACGGGTCTTTGTTATATAGAGATAGTTCGCCACCTACATATATATAGAATGATTACACCAATAATGATAATGATTATCATTTGCAAATGAATCAGCGGGACACTGACGGCTTACGGCGACAAACTGAACAGGCGTGCAATGACGGCCGGGTGGCAATCAGTCGCAACCCGCAGCCGAACCCGGTGGTGTTTCCCCTCGGACAGCCGGGTCTCGATCGACTCAAGCATTTAGCAAGCCCGGGCTGCTACTCGCCGAGATGCCGGACCAGGGAACGAAAAGTGAGTCCCTGAACCAGTACAGAAAATATAATGATGACAGCAGTTATCATAACAAACACATCACGTTCGATACCGGCCGGGAGCGATAGCACCAGCGCAACACTGATACCGCCTCTCAGTCCGCCCCAGGTCATGATTTGCACACTGCCCGGCGCCTGGGCCTGAAAGTAGCGCATTACAGTTACCGGTACCCCCATTGCAATAAACCGGGCCAGCAGCACTGCGGGCAAAATCGCCAGCGACGCGAGAAAAAATTCAAAACGTGGCGCGATCACCAGGAACTCCAGCATTAACAATACCAGTAACACTGCGTTGACCAGCCCACCAATCAACTCCCAGAAGTCATGCAGATGACGACGGGATTTTTCGCTCATTGCCAGTATTTGGCCATGGTTACCCAACACCAGTCCTGCAGACAGCAGCGCCAGGGGACCATACAAGAACCAGTGCTGGGCCAGTGCCAACAGGCCAAATACCAGGGCCAGCAATATCAGCACCTCAACCTGATAGTCATCCAGTTGCCGCAGTAACCGGTACGCTCCCAGCCCTGTCAGCAAGCCCAGCAACAGGCTACCGCCAATCTGCCAGAGTAACTTTTCCGACAACAGCATCGTGGTATCGGTCGTGGAGGTCAGCGTAAGCAGTACCAGATAAACGATAATCGCCAACCCGCCGCAGAGTACCGACTCACCAGCGAGACGATGTTGCAATTCACCGGTAATACCGGCGCGTTTCATCAATCCACGAACCACTACTGCATCGACCGGAGCAATCAGTGCCCCGAATAACAAACCGTATTGCCAGGTGATCTTCACATCGAGTCCGACAAGAAACAGCCAGGCAAGTGTTCCGGTCAGAAATACGGAGAGCACAACGTTGAAAATCGGAAGCGTCAGTACAAACCAGGTTTGCTTGATTAAATCGGCAAGGTTAAGGCGCAACGCGCCGGCGAATAAAAGGAGACCGAGTAAACTGCTGAGCAGTGAATCGTAAACCGTCTGTTCACGAAGCCGGCCAAAGGCGGAGACCATTGAGCCCCCCTGTTCAAACCAGCCCAGCAGCAATAACAACAGTGACCACAGGAGGGCCATCAGCAACAACCCCAGTACGATGGGCAAATGAAGATAGCGCTCATTCAAAAACGCATAACCGGCCATCAGAACCAGCAAAACTGCCGTGATGTCGAACAGCCCCATAGGCGACCACGATTTCTCGATGATTTGCAGGGATATTAAGTGTTTATATCGGCTTTGGGAAGATAAGCCTGAACGACCAGTACTCGATTTGTCCGGCCGCTTCTAATCAGAATCAAGGCAACGGAGATTGTCCCATGGCCTGACGCATAATGGCATGCTTGATCGGTCCGAGCCGGTTGGTGAGATTGAGACCGTTGTTTCGCAACCAGCGCAGTGGTTCCCACTGGCTGCCGAACAGTCGCTTGAACACGTCCATGGTGATGAGCATTGACCGGTTGTCCGCACGACGCCAGCGTTCATAGCGACGCAGGGTGGCCCGGGTACCGGGATCATGATGTTTGGCGTGAGCTTCGTGCAGCACCGTTGCCAGGGAATGGGCATCGGCAAAACCGAGGTTCACGCCCTGGCCGGCCAGAGGATGAATGGTGTGCGCGGCATCACCAACCAGGGCCAGACGCGATTGTATATAGGCTTCGGTTTCGAAGAACCGCAGGGGGAACACGGCCCGCGGTCCACAACTTTCAATCGAGCCGAGGGCATAACCAAATGCGGCGGCCAGCGCCTCGCAAAATGCCGGCTCGTCCATTTGCTCCAGTTCCCGCGCCTGTGCCGGTGAGGTAGACCACACAATGGAACTGAATCCATCCGTCAATGGAAGAAAAGCCAGTGGACCATTCGGTAAAAACCGCTGCCAGGCGGTTTCCCGGTGGAACTGCTCGGTCTTGACCCAGGTGACGAGAGCGGCCTGATCGTAATCCCAACCACGGACGCTGATTCGGGCCTGGCGACGCACCCAGGAGTTGCCACCGTCCGCACCGACCAGCAGCTTGCCGGTCAGGGTTTGCTTGTCATCCAGTTGTACTGTTATCTGGCCCGGTTCATTGACCAGTCCAACCGGCGTGACCGGCGCCAGGTAATCGATGTTATCGGCCCCGGCCAGCCGTGCATGCAGGGAACGAACCAGCACCCGGTTTTCGATGATATGACCCAGCGTGGCCTCGCCCAGCTCGGCGCTATCAAAATGTATCTCGCCATTGCCCGAGGCGTCCCAGACATGCATTTCACGAAACGGGCTGATGCGCTCACCACGGTCGCCAGGCCAGGCTTTGATTTGTTTGAGAAATTGTTCACTGGCTCGAGTGATGGCACTCACTCGAAGGTCGAAACCATTTTCCGGCCAGTCAGGCTCGAAACGACTGGCATCCAGCAGTGCGACACGCAGTGGCGTGTCTGCCAGGGCCGCGGCCAGGCTGGCACCAACCATGCTGCCACCGATAATGATGACATCGTAGTGCTGGCTCATAAGCGCAGCCCCCGGGCCAGGCGCGGCAGCTTGCCGACATAACCCATGGCATGCCGCACCAGCTGTTTTTTCAGCGGCGGCAACACGTCCAGCAGGGTCAGACCCAGGTTGCGGGCCAGGGCCAGTGGCAGGAAATTGTTAGAGAACAGCCGGACCAGTCCATCGGTGGCAATCCCGGTCTGCCATTGATCCCGCTTGCGCCAGTCAGCATAGCGGTTCAAAACCGTCAATGTGCCTGAATCTTCCTTCGACTCCAGTGCTTCCACCAGAACCTGCGAGAGTACCGCAACGTCACGCAAACCGAGATTGAATCCCTGACCGGCAACCGGGTGCAGGGTGTGCGCGGCATTGCCGATCACGGCCAGGCGCTCGCGGACATGCTCACGGGTTTGCAAAAATTTGAGTGGGTAGACATGCCGCTTGCTGGTCCGGGTAAAGCGTCCGGCACGATCTCCGAACCGCTGCTGCAGTCGTGCAAGAAAAGTCTCGTCGTCCCAGCCCATGACTTCATCGACCTGATCCGGCTTCAGGGTCCAGACCAGGGCAAACACATTGTCGTTGTCATGCTCGTCATGTGATGGCAGCAATGCCATGGGACCGGTTTGCGTAAAGCGTTCATAGGCAATATTGCGATGCGGGCGATCCACCGCCACATTGCTGATCAATGCGGTTTGATGATAGTCGAGCGTGAAGGTGGCAATCCCGCTGTCATTGCGAATAAATGAATCTCCCCCGTCGGCCGCCACCACCAGGGCGGCACGCAATTCACGTTCTTCGCCGTTGAGTTCCAGGCTGACGTGCGCATGCTCAGAATCAACATGCACCGCACTGACCTTTGCCGGACATAACAGCGTCAGGTTAGCCTGTTGCGCGAGCCGTGCGTTGAGGACCTGGCCAAGCACCCGGGTTTCGACCACATAACCCATTGCCTCCAGACCCTGCTCAGCGGCATCCAGGTGGGTACTGCCGATATGCCCCCGATCAGAAACATGAATGCGCCGGATGGGTGTTACTCCCTGTGCTTCGATCGCACTCCAGATTCCCATCGCGGAAAAGATCTCCCGTGAACCATAAGAGAGCGCCACGGTGCGCGCATCGAAACCGGGATGGCCCCGGTCGGTAAATGACTGCGCTTCGACGATCGCGATACGCAGCGTGGTATCCGCCAGCGCACAGGCCAGACTGGCCCCGACCAGACCGCCGCCGACGATAACCACATCAAACTCTGTTTGCGCCTGTCCGCTCATTTGGCCATCACTGCCTCGATCTCGTCGGGCGCCTTGGGAACATCCGCAGTCAGCACGTCACAGCCCTCCTTGGTCACCAGCACATCATCCTCGATACGAATACCAATGTTGTGCCACTTTTTGGAAACTTCCTTGTGCCGCGCAGAGATATACAGGCCGGGCTCGATAGTCAGGACCATGCCCGGTTCCAGCACGCGCCACTCCGTATCAACCTTGTAATCACCCACGTCATGCACATCCATGCCCAGCCAGTGACCGGTACGATGCATGTAATACGGTTTGTAAGCCTGATCCTCGAGCAGTTGTTTCAGGGAACCCTGCAAAATACCCACGTCCTTGAGTCCTTTCGTGAGCACCTTCAGCGCCGCCTCGTGCGGATCATTCCAGTGGTTGCCGGGTTTGACCTGTTCGATGGCCGCATACTGGGCATCCAGCACGATCTCGTACAGGCTGCGCTGGGCCTTGCTGTATTTCCCGTTGACCGGAAAGGTGCGCGAGATATCCGAAGCGTAGTAATCGTATTCAGCGCCGGCATCGATCAACAGCAAATCGCCATCGTTCAATATCGACTCATTATCGATGTAGTGTAAAACACAGCCGTTGGCACCACCTCCGACGATCGAGGGATAGGCCGGAAAGCGCGCACCCTGTTGCATGAAACTGTGTAGTAACTCAGCTTCGACCTGGTATTCCATCATACCCGGCTTGCAGGTCTGCATGGCGTGAATATGCGCCTGGGCAGAAATTTTCGCTGCCTTGCGCATTGCCTTGATCTCATTACTGCTCTTGTACAAACGCATGTCATGGAGGTGGTGTTCAAGAGACACGAATTCCCCCGGGGTATGGATGCCGGCGCGGGATTGCTTGCGCAGGCGATTGACCCAGCCGATCAAGCGCTGATCGAAATCCGGACTGGCCCCCATGGTGTAAAACACCCGTTCCTTGTTTTCCAGTAAGCCGGGCAAAATGTCATCGATATCCTCGATCGGGAAGGAGTCATCAGCCTGGTATCGTTCTACCGCCCCTTCCTGGCCGGCACGCGCCCCGTTCCAGACTTCCATATCCGGATCATTCTCGCGGCAAAACAGAATGTACTCACCATGCTCACGATCGGGGACCAGCACGGCGACCGCCTCCGGTTCTGGGAAACCAGTCAGGTAGTAAAAGTCGCTGTCCTGGCGGTAATGAAACTCGGTATCGCGGTTACGCATCCGCATCGGCGCGGCCGGCAGAATGGCAACCGAATCCGGGCCCATTAACTCCATCAGGTGCTTGCGGCGTTTACTGAATTCCTGTGCCTTCATACAATCTCGGCTTACGTCTCTGGTTGTCGAATTCTGTTATTAATGTAACTGCTTGGGGGCATCACCGGTATTGGCAAACTGGCGACGAAACTCTTCGCGAAACAACAACACGCCCATGCGTATATATTCCACCAGTTCCGCGTAGGCGGCCTCATCCTCGGCCTCGTCGTCGAGTTCATAGCGTTCGGCGCGGGCAATTTCCAGCATGTCATTGATGATTTCCGGCAACTCGCCGGGCAGATTCTCCGGCTGCTGAATACCCCCGGCCGCCAGGCCGGTCAGAAACCCCTGGCACCAGTGGCCCAGGGCCTCAACCCGCACGGCCAGCGCGGCATCGTCATGGGGTAACAATAAATGGAAGTCGAACTCGCTGCTGTCGAACTGCTTCAGGGTTTCCTCGAACAGGCTCGTCAACGGTTCCGGTACCGGCGCCAGGGCATCGCGGCTGGGGCCGTTGAGCGCGTGGGCCAGCCAGCTCTCGGCGTCCATATTCTGGATGGTGCACAACATGGCACACAGCAAACCATGGCTTTCCGCCGCCTCGGTATCGGCCCCCTGGGCATTCAGGGCATCGGCAATCAGGTCAAAATCGGGAAGTGAGTCGCTCATATATATAGAGTGTCAGTTCACAAACCGAGAGGATAAGCCATTTATTCTGCAAGCAACAGACGCCGGTCACGGAAACCGGGTTTTTTGGCTGACCGTGGCCGTTGACCCTGCCCGGCCGCCGCTCTATATTGAGCCATAGACTGAATTCGCGTCCCCATGCAGTGATAACAACCACTTACAAGTGATAATTGATGGACGAACTGGATCTTAAAAAGCTTGAAACCCGCGTCGATGACCTGATCAAGGCCGTCGACCGTTTGCAGCAGGAAAATAAAACCCTGCGTGACAGCCAGACCAACCTGATGTCTGAGCGTAACCAGTTGGTCGAAAAGACCGAACTGGCTCGAAGCCGGGTCGAAGCGATGATCGAAAAACTCAAGGCGATGGAAAATGAGTGACAAGCCGTCCAATGCCGTCACGGTGCATATACTGGACAAGGAATACCTGATCTCCTGTCCGGAAGAGGAAAAACACGATCTCATGCGCTCGGCCGATTACCTGGACATGAAGATGCGCGAGATCCGTGACAGCGGCAAGATCATCGGGACCGACCGCATCGCGGTCATGGCGGCCCTCAATATCTCTCATGAGCTACTGACACAATCAGGACCGGACAGCAAAATGAGCGGTGATGTCAGTGGCCGAATCAAAGGCATCCAGGAAAAGATCGAGGATGCCCTGTTCAAAACCCGGCAACTGGAGATCTGAGCCGGCAACCGAGTCTATGGGCGTCCCCTGCGGTATACGTGAGTCGATTGGGATATTCTTGAGCCGATAAACACATCCCCGGGAGCCGACCTCCGATGTTGTGTGCAAGTCCGGCGCGTACCGGAAAGCCTGATACGACGGAAGACGCTCCCAACTTGAACCCCTGGTTCAAGACGAAAATCACCACGGTACAGGCGGGGGCACGCCCTCCCTTGATGAAGCTAAATGGCAATTCACAGGCAACAGCGTGTGAAACTGCAATGGAGCGGGCTGTGCGATTGCATGGAGCCTGAATTCTACCCCGTGCCAGTTTTCACGCCGAGAAACGCACAAGCATGAGCGACAGAAAGACACTTCGTTTCCAGATGCGCGATCAGCGCCGCGCACTCCCGGTCGAAGATCGCCAGGCAGCATCGCTGGCACTGGCCGAACAGATTGCCGCCCATCGCCTGTTTCATCTCTCGCAGCGAATCGCCCTTTATCTGCCCAATGACGGCGAGATCGATCTCGGTTACCTGCTGGGTTACGCCTGGCAACAGAACAAACAGTGCTATCTGCCCGTGCTTGGTCCGCGAGGCGGGCATCGCATGTGGTTCCTGCCCGTCAAACCCGACACCCCGCTGATTCCCAACCGTTTCGGCATTCCCGAACCCGCCCACAGTCATCGTGATCGACTGTTCAACCCCATGTCTCTGGATCTGGTACTGATGCCGCTGGTAGCTTTCGATGCCGCAGGCAACCGCGTCGGCATGGGAGGCGGATTTTACGATCGGACGTTTGCCTTTCGTCGCTATCGTCGCTTCTGGCGTCGCCCCTGGTTGATTGGAACAGCGTATGCCTTTCAGCAGGTCGAACGAATCGATGACTGTGATTGGGACGTCCCGATGGACGGTATGGCCACCGACCAGGGTGTGCGGCTACTGGATACAAATTTACCGAACTGAAACAGGAGACCCCATGAATTACTGGCTGATGAAATCGGAACCCGACGTTTTCGGCATCGATGACCTGGCCGCACAGCCGCGCAAAACGGAGCACTGGGACGGCGTGCGCAATTACCAGGCCCGAAATATGATGCGCGACGAGATGAAAAAGGGGGACCAGGTGTTCTTCTATCACTCCAACTGCAAGGAGCCGGGAATTGTCGGGATCGCGGAGGTGGTCAAGGAAGGTTATCCCGATCACACTGCATTTGAACCCAAGC
>JASFNY010000056.1:0-8567 GCA_050116795.1 Thiohalophilus sp. | reverse complement strand
AAGGAAGGTCTCACGATTCTGGATACACCCGGCCTCAACGCCATTGGTAATGAGCCGGAACTGACACTGAACATGCTACCCAGCGCCCAGGCCGTGGTATTCGTGCTCGCCGCCGATACCGGTGTGACCAAGTCAGACATGGAGATGTGGAATCATCACGTCAAACCGCTGGGCGGTGATGCACGCCACGGCAGAATCATCGTGCTCAACAAGGTGGACACCCTTTGGGACGAGCTCAAGGCGGACGATGAGGTCAATACCAGCGTCGCCAACCAGTGCAAGAGCGCAGCCAAGATGCTGGGAATCGAAGCAAGCAATGTATTTCCGGTCTCCGCTCAGAAAGGATTGCTGGCCAAAATTCGCACCGACGTGGAACTGCTGAACAAGAGCAACATCCTGGCACTGGAGTCAATCCTCGCCAAGGACATTTTGCCGCGCAAACAACACCTGGTGCGCGAAAGTATCGTTGGCGAAATTGGTGGCATGGCTCAGCAATCGCGCGATCTGATTGCCTCACGTCTGTCTGACACCAACAAGCAGCTGACAGAACTGAAAAGCCTTAGCGGTAAAAATGAAGATGTCATCATGCATCTGATGAAAAAGACCCGCGAAGAACAGTCCACTTACCACAAGAGTGTGGATAGCTTTCAGGCCAATCGTAAGAGCTTCAACGAAAAGCACAAAGAACTATTACAAACGCTTAGCCTGACCCAGCTGGACAAATTGATGTCCAAAACCCGTAAAGAAATGTCGGGCAGCAAATTTACCATGACCCTGAAAGGCTCAATGAAGGAATTCTTCGAGATCATCAAGGAGACTATGGACAAGGCCGGCAAGCAGACTGATCAGATTAACATGTTGTTACAGACGATCTACCGTCAGTTCAACAAGGAACATGAAATGGCGGATGTCAAACCCCGACTGATCACCATGAGTAAATACAAGCGGGAACTGGATCGTCTGTATCATGAAGCCGAGGCTTATCGAAACAGCGCCAAGTTAACCGTCACAGAACAGGCTTTCGTGGTGAAAAAATTCTTTATCTCCATGGTCAGCCACGCACGCAACATCCTTTTCGAGGCTCACCAGGACGTGGAAGCCTGGGGCAAGAATGCCATGGCGCCGTTGGTGATCCGTATCAAGGAACACAAGAACCAGATGGAAAAACGTCTGGAGAGCCTGCGCAAGATCAACGAGTCCCGGGATACCCTGCAAAACCGCATCCAGGAACTGGAAAAAGCCGCAGAGACACTCAACGCCCAGCTTATTGATATCAATCAACTGCTGGAGACGCTCAACCGGCCACTGGAATCCTTTATCGAACAGGATGCCGCCCAGGTTGCCTGATCATGGGCCCCGGCCGCTTGCGCCGATAGCAACCTCTCACTTAGACTTGCTGTCTTGTTGATCAATCAGGTCACAGTTGACAGTTAACCGATGCCCGAAACAATTCCCGCCGATTCCGTCGGCCTGGTCACCCCGCAAAAGCTGGTACACGACTCTGCCATCGACCTCGACTGTGGTCGGTCGTTGCCTGCGTTTGAGATGGTGTATGAAACCTACGGGCAGCTCAACGCACGCAAAGACAACGCCATCCTGATCTGTCACGCCCTGAGCGGCGACCATCATGCTGCCGGCTATCACAGCATGGAGGACCGCAAACCGGGCTGGTGGGACACCAGCATCGGACCAGGCAAACCCTTCGATACCGACCGGTTTTTCGTCGTTGCTCCCAACAACCTTGGAGGCTGCAAGGGCACCACCGGACCGATGAGTACCAATCCGGCCACCGGCAAGGCTTACGGGCCCGACTTTCCGATTGTAACCGTCAGTGACTGGGTACGGAGCCAGGCTCTGCTTGCGGATTATCTGGGTATCGAACAATGGGCGGCCGTCGCTGGCGGCAGCCTGGGCGGGATGCAGGCCCTGCAATGGGCGATCGATTTCCCGGAACGGCTGCGTCACAGTATCGTCATTGCTGCGGCGCCCAGGCTCTCTGCTCAGAATATCGGCTTCAATGAGGTGGCGCGACAGGCGATCATGTCCGATCCCGATTTTCACGCCGGACGTTATTACGACCATGACACCATTCCGCGTCGCGGACTGATGATCGCCCGCATGCTTGGCCATATCACCTACTTGTCTGACCTGTCCATGCGCGCCAAGTTTGGTCGCGAACTGCGCGAAGGTAAAATCAACTTCGGTTTTGATGTTGAATTCCAGGTAGAAAGTTACCTGCGTTACCAGGGCAAGTCGTTTGTCGAAAAATTTGACGCCAACACCTACCTTCTGATGACCAAGGTGCTGGACTATTTTGATCCGGCCAAGGCTTATGACGACGATCTGGCCGCTGCGCTGTCTCAGACCACGGCTGATTTTTTTGTTGCAGCGTTCACCGGCGACTGGCGTTTTGCGCCCGAACGATCACGCGAGATCGTCAAGGCACTGACCAAAGGTCGCAAGAACGTCAGTTACTCCGAGATCGTGGCGCATCATGGTCATGACGCGTTCCTGATGCCAATTCCCGATTACATGGACGTGCTGCGAACCTACATGAACCGGGTCGAACTGGGAGTTAAGCAATGACTCCCCTGCGCTCCGAACTGCAAATGATTGCCGGCTGGATACAGCCCGGCTCACACGTACTCGATCTGGGTTGTGGTGACGGTACTCTGCTGCATCACCTGAACCAGGAGCGCCATGTAACCGGCTACGGCATGGAAATCGATCAGGAGAAGATCGTCAAGGCCATTGCCAATAATATCAACGTCATCCAGACCGATCTCGATGCCGGCCTCTCGGAGATCGAATCCGATTCATTCGATTACGTAATCATGAGTGAGACCCTGCAGGCCGTGCGTTATCCCGACAGGCTGATCGAGGAAATGCTGCGCATTGGCTCCGAGGCTATCATTACCTTCCCCAATTTCGGGCACTGGCGTTGTCGTGCGGAACTGTTCTATGGCCGCATGCCTGTAACCCCTTCATTACCGGATACCTGGTACAACACGCCCAATATCCATATGTGTACGATTCGGGATTTCGAACAGCTTTGCCGCGACATGAACCTGCGGGTCATGCAACGTATCGTGGTGGACCGGGATCACAAACCAAGTACCAGCGCAAGACTATTCCCTAACCTGATGGGCGAAGTGGCCCTCTACCGTCTCCAAAATCGCTAACGTTACCTGTATACCGGAGCCCGTTTGTCAAGACGGTGGAATACTGTTTTGTCGTCTATAGTTACTTCACAACAATAGAACAAACAGGAGGAGCGCTATGTGGTCACTACTCAAATGGTCACTTACGTCCCTGCTGGTCCTGAGTTTCTACCCGGCAACAGCCGGTGCCGAACAGGCCAAGCAGGTTGACAACTACGTTATCCATTACAACGTCCTGAATACCGATATGCTAACTCCCGATATAGCAAAGCAATACGGAATTCAGCGCAGTAAGAGCCGTGCCATGCTCAATGTGGCTGTTATTCGCAGTGACGACAAGCGCCCCGTCTCGGCCATGGTTACGGCCACTACCGGTATGATGACCGGCCACATGCAGAAGCTGTCGATGCGTGAAATTCGTGAAGGCGAGGCAATCTACTACATTGGCGATTTTCCTGTGGCTCATCTCGACACCCTGAACTTTACTATCAAGGTCAAGCCCGAGGGCTCACAACAAACCCACACCATTGAATTCAAGAAACAGTTTTTTACTAAATGAAACAGCGTGCTGCCACAGGGAAGTGACAGCATTCATTATCCCGGCAAGGGTTGCCAGGCCAGATAGAGCGTTACCAGTCCGAAGCCGATCACCAGCAGGCCGGCTGCGTAACGAACAAGCGGATAGCTTACGAAACGTTGCAGAACAGCAGCAAACATTCCCATCAATAACAGGTTGGGCAATGTACCGAGGCCGAAACTGAGCATCAGCACCCCACCCTGCCAGGCACTACCGGCCGCAATCGACCAGACCAGCACGCTGTATACCAGCCCGCAGGGTAACCAGCCCCATAACATTCCGAGTAGTAATGCCTGGGCCGGATGTCTGACCGGCATCAGCCGCCTGCCAACCGGTTCAATATAGCGCCAGAGAAGTCGTCCGCCATTTTCAATATATTGCAGGCCGCGCCACCACCCTGCGATGTACAGGCCCATGGCCAGCATAAACAGCCCGGCAATCACCTGCATGATCACCTGGTACTGGTGGATATCCAGCAAACGATCCGCCAGTCCGCCAAGTCCGCCGAGTAACATACCTCCCAGGGTATAACTGGTGATTCTCCCCAGGTTGTAGCTCAGTTGAAAGACAAACGATCTGGCACGAGGCATGGGCTGCGGCAGACCAAAGGTCAGCGCGCCGACAATCCCCCCGCACATGCCTATGCAATGCACGCCGCCCATAATTCCAACCAGGAATGCGGCAAGATAAGAATATTCCGCTGTCATATTGCAGTGTTTTCCGGATTAAACGGACATTTTTTGTTGTGGATCGTTGCGCCTGTCAACATTCATATGTTTCATGAGATACAGCACCAGCAGAATTGCCGGAATACCCAGAATCGAAGCGTAGATAAAGAAACTGATATAACCGTAATCATCCACGACTATGCCGGAAAATCCGGCTATAAACTTCGGTAACAACGTCATCAGGGAGCTGAACAGGGCATACTGAGTTGCCGTATAAGCGGTATTGGTAAGACTCGAAAGGTATGCAACAAAAGCAGCTGTTGCAATTCCGCCGCTCAGGTTGTCGGCACTGATAACAATAGCAAGCATGGTAATCGCATGACCCAGTGTAGCAAGATAGGCAAATAACAGATTGGTTAATGCCACCATCACAGCACCCAGCAACAAGATCCGCATAATTCCATAGCGTACAACCAACACACCACCAAATCCCGCACCAATCAATGTCATAACAAAACCAAAAAATTTTGACACGTTGGCGATTTCAGTTTTGCTAAACCCCATATCCAGATAAAACGGGTTTGCCATAACTCCCATGGTAATATCGCTAATACGAAACACACTGATAAACAGCAATATTATCAACGCCAGAACACCATTGCGTTGAAAGAAATCGGTAAACGGGCAAACAACGGCCCCGATAAACCAGCCACCCAGTTGACGCCACCGCTCCGGCCAGTGGGCCTTGGCCTCGAGAAAATCGATTACCTTTTGTTCCCTTACAACAGTCCCGCCATTGATAACGGTTTGTGGCTCCCTGACAATTATCACGGTAATAATCCCGACTGAAATCAATACAGCCATACTGAGATATGAAATCTGCCATGAAACAAGATCAGCGATATATAATGCGCCGGCGCCAGATACCAGCCAGCCAAAACGATAGCCGGCGATATACATGGCTGACATGGCTCCCTGAAACTCTTTGGAAACAGCTTCGATGCGAAAGGCATCGATAGCGATATCCTGTGTTGCAGAAGAAAAGGCTACCAGCAGAGCGAACAGTGCCGTCATTACAAGGCCCTGCTCAGGAGAATGCATTGCAAGCCCCACCAGGCCGACTGCTATACCCATCTGTCCGAACAACATCCAGCTGCGACGACGACCTAACCAGCGATTCACAAATGGCAGGGGCACACGATCCACCACCGGAGCCCAGAAGATTTTTATTGAATAAGTCAGTCCCACCCAGCTGAAAAAGCCGATCATCGTTTTACTGATACCTGCTTCGGTTAACCAGGCAGACAAAGTACCGAAAACGAGTAAATAAGGAAGTCCGGCGGCAAAACCGAGAAATAACATCGCGATTACCTGAGGCTTGAGATAAACCTCAAATGCACTTCGCCAACTCGTCAGGGGGGTCAAAGCCAATTCGATTTCCGTTTTGTATGGAACCAATTAATTTTGTTACTTACTGTAACATGACAACCTACTATTGTTGTCTGAACGAGGGAAAAATGTGATAGTAAAACGATAACACACATTGGAGGCTGTCCATGTCTATGCACAAGCGATGGACATTGATCGCAGTGGTGATCATCGTTGCCCTGGTTCTCCTCGTTGTCTGGTTCAAACGCCCGAAACCGATCGACGTGGTTCTCACGCAAGTGGAACAGGGAGAAGTGGAACGCACTGTCACCAATACCCGTGCCGGCACGCTAATGGCCTGTCGCCGCGCCAAGCTGTCACCCTCCATTGGCGGGCAAATCGCCAGCCTGCCGGTCAAGGAAGGCGACCGGGTGGAAAAAGATCAACTGCTGTTCGAAATATGGAACGATGACCTGCGTGCCCAGCGGGATCTCGCCCAGAGCCAGATCCGCTCCAACGAGGCCCGGGCAACCGAGGCCTGCGTACAGGCCGAGGCTTCACGACGCGATGCAAACCGCCTTAACCGGCTGCAGAAACAAGGGCTCGCCTCCGAGGAAAGTGCCGACCAGGCTGAAAGCCTGGCCCGCTCCCGCGCGGCGGGCTGCGATGCTGCCAAGGCGACGGTAGACGTCAGCCGCTCGCAACTGGGTGTCGCCGAAGCCGCGCTGGCGCGCACGCGCCTGGAAGCCCCGTTTGCCGGTACCGTCGCCGAGGTCAACGGCGAACTGGGTGAATTTGTGACGCCCTCTCCGATCGGCATACCGACTCCACCGGCGATCGATCTGATCGACACCACTTGTCTCTATGTTTCGGCCCCGATCGATGAGGTTGATGCCCCGGAAATCCGGCCAGATATGCCCGCGCGGATTCTGCTCGATGCTTTCAGCAAGACGTATTTCAAGGGCAAGGTACGCCGGGTCGCACCGTATGTTCTGGATACGGAAAAGCAGGCACGAACCGTCGACGTGGAAGTCAATTTCACGGATCTCGACAAACACCAGGACCTGGCCCTGCTTCCCGGCTACAGCGCCGACATCGAGGTCATCCTGGAACGTCGACCCGATACGCTGCGTATCCCGACAGAGGCACTACTCGAGGGACTGCGGGTCTATGTCTATGATGCCGACAGCGGCACGATCACCGTTCAACCGGTCAAAATCGGCCTGAGTAACTGGCAGCACACTGAAATACTCGACGGATTGCACGCCGGCCAAACGATCGTACTCTCCATTGATCGTGACGGGCTGGAAGACGGCGCACGGGTCAAACCGGAGAGCAACAAGGCTCCATGATCGAACTTAAAGCCATCTGTCGGAATTTCCAGGTCGGCGATCAGACCGTCCATGCACTGGATCATGTCGACCTGCAAGTGGCTGATGGAGACTACCTGTCAGTAATGGGACCTTCGGGTTCAGGTAAGTCGACCCTGCTGAACATGATCGGCCTGCTGGATCGCCCCAGCAGCGGGGAATACATTCTGAACGGCACCAACGTCACCGAGCTGGACGAGCGCGAACAGGCACAGGTGCGTAACCGGGAGATCGGTTTCGTGTTCCAGGCCTTTCACCTGGTACCCCGCCTGACTGCGTTCGAGAACATCGAACTTCCTCTGATACTCTCCGGAGTCGACCCCGACGAACGGCATACCAGGGTCGAATCAGCCCTGGCTGCACTGCATCTACAGGATCGAGGGCACCACAAACCCGATCAGCTCTCCGGCGGTCAACGCCAGCGAGTCGCCATTGCCCGGGCCACTATCACACAACCTGCGGTTCTGCTGGCGGATGAACCCACCGGCAACCTGGACCGCCATTCAGGGCAGGACGTGATCGAGACACTCGAGCAACTCAATCGTGACGGCATTTCGTTGATCGTGGTAACGCATGATCCGGAAATCGGCGATCGGGCCCGTCGGCATGTGAAAATGATCGACGGCAGGATCGAACGGGATCACCCCCGGCAGGCCTGAGCCATGCTGATCCGCGACATCGTGCAATTCGGCTGGAAAGCCCTGCGGGGTTACCCGTTACGCACCGGCTTGATGTTGCTGGCCATGAGCATAGGCGTGGCCTCGGTGTTAATGCTCACTTCTCTGGGCGAGGGCGCGCGGCAATATGTTCGGGGCGAATTTGCCTCGCTGGGCACCAACCTGGTGATCGTTCTGCCCGGCCGCAGCGAGACCACCGGCGCCGGACTGACCAACTTCACCGGGGCCACCCCGCGCGACCTGACCCTGGACGACGCGCGAGCTCTGACCCGCGAATCCCGCATTCGTCGCATTGCTCCACTGAATGTCGGTGCGACCGAATTCAACTGGCAGGGCGTCAAGCGGGAAGTCACCGTCTGGGGAACCACCCACCAGATGCTGGCCTTGCGACACTGGGAACTGGCACGCGGGAATTTTCTGCCCGAGGAAGACTGGGAGCGCGGTAGCCCGGTCTGCGTGATCGGGGCCACCATTCGCGACGAGATCTTCGGCCCGCGCGCAGCATTGGGCCAGTGGATACGGCTGGGTGATCGCCGGTTTCGAGTCATCGGGGTACTCGCCGATCAGGGGACCTCTATCGGCATCAATGCCGACGAGGTGGTAATCATTCCGGTCGCTTCGGCCCAGGCACTGTTCAATCTTCCTTCGCTGTTCCGCATCCTGATCGAAGCGAAATCCCGTGCGGCCATCCCCAAGGTCATCGATTTCGTCGAGCAGACACTGGCAGAACGCCACCAGGGAGAACG
>JASFNY010000055.1:0-8584 GCA_050116795.1 Thiohalophilus sp. | reverse complement strand
CTGGTACATGTTGCAGTTACGCAAGCGCGGACTGAAAGTCGGTTTTCTGATCAGTCCCTCACGTGACGGTGAGGTCCCGGCAAAAATCGCCGAATCCTGGGGATTACGTGCGATTCGAGGATCCAGTAACCGCACCGGTGCCCGGGCCCTGAAGGAGCTGTATGAACTGATTACCCGCGACGGAATCTCGCCGGTCAACACTTCCGACGGGCCGACCGGTCCGCTCCACAAGTTCAAGCCCGGTGCGATTATGCTTGCCCAGATGAGCGGCGCCCCGATTCTGCCGCTCTCATGGGCAGCCGATCGTTACTGGCAACTGTCTTCCTGGGATCGGTTTATCATACCCAAACCGTTTGCAAAAATCGTGATCAATGTAGGCGAACCACGACACATCGACCGTCAGCTCGGGATGACCGAACTGGAACCGATCCAGCATGAACTTGAAGAGACATTGAAGAGACTCCAGCAAGAGGCCGAAGCTTCGCTTGATTAGCCGTGTTACGGATAACCTCAGCTATCTATCCGGGTAAATGAGCCATCCGTCACAGTTTTTGCAGCCCGGCTGGCACCATTTTGCAAGCGATTGATTTGTAGTTTCTTTTCGATAAGCCGTTAGGAGTGATGTCGGTCACAGATTCTTCACCCTCACCCCCGGCCGGGTCCGGGCATTCATATACTAAATTTATGAATGCCCCCCTCATCCATCGTCGAATCTTTCGCGCCGTGCTGTTATTTGTGGCGCTCGTTCTTCTGGCCCAGCCGGCACAGGCTGCGCTGGTCAAGATTGGCGTATTCAGCCCCGAGGGCTTTGAAGCCGGCATGCACCGCTGGCAGCCGACGGCAAACTACCTGAGCCGGCAACATTCAAAGTGGCACTTCCAGGTATTGCCCTACCAGAATCTCGACGAACTGGAACAGGATGCGCTGCGGGGGAAATTCGACTTTGTGTTGACCCAGCCAGCTTCATTTGTACGACTCCAGCAACAGGCCGGTTTGCTTCGCCTGCTGACCCGCCGACAAAGCAATAACGATCTGACTTATACCCGTTCCGCGGTGGTTATTTTCACTCGTGCCGACAACCAGCATTTGCGGCAAATTTCGGATCTCGGGCAATCCAGGCTGATCACCACCACTCAATACGATTACAGTAGCTGGCAACTCGTGCAACTGGAGCTGCTGCGCCGCCAGCTCGATCCCGACGATCTTCAGTCCCGCGCGACTTTTGCCGGTGATGCCCCACGCGTCCTTGCAGGCGTAATGGGTGGAGAATATCCGGTGGGCGCCATGGCCGCCCGCGATTTTGACCGGTTTCTGCGCGAGGGCCGGATAACCCCGGAAGCCGTTCACATCCTGGATGCCCGTCAGTCTGCTGATTTTCCCTTCCGCTACAGTGGCAACCTCTATCCGGAGTGGCCGCTGGGCGCGCTTCCGGATACGCCCTTGCAGCTGCGCGAGGCTGTGGTAATGAGTCTGCAATCCCTCCCTGAGCGGCATGATGCCCTGCAGGCCGGCGAGTATGCCGGCTGGGCACAGGCCAACAACTACCACACGGTTCGTCCGCTGCTGGAGAAAAGCCTGACCCGGCATGTGGTCGAACGTCAGTTGAGCGTTGCCAACCTCTGGCTCAGCCAGCACCGTCTGAGCCTGCTGGTCAGTCTGGTGTTCACCCTGACCGTCTGGTTGCTGCTGCGACTGTTCTCTTCCACTCGTCCCGTTCTATCTCGGCGCTGAATACCGTATTGCCACGGAATTAACACACCTGTTATCCGGCTTTTTTGCGACGCCAACCCAAGCTGTTACAATAGGCGCGTTTTCACACTCGATTCGCGCATGGCTACTAACGACGGCACCAAAAAATATTCCGGCGAACTGCACCAGGGTTCGGAGCGCTCTGCGCCCTACCCGGTGAGTCGGCTTGCACCTGCCTTTGAACTGGTGGATCTGGCCAAGCAGATCAGCGAAGCCGACAAGATGATCAACACCCGGGTCAGTTCCAAACTGAAAGTCATCGCCGATCAGATCCGCCATCTGCAGGATGAAGCACGCCAGGTTCTGGAAGAGACCCAAAAGGATCAAAAACTTCACCAGGCGGCCTGCAACTTTCAACGCCAGCCCGGCCATGTCTATCACCTGTATTGCAAAGCCGACGGCAATACCTGGTTTTCCATGCTCTCGCCCGACGACTGGCAGGGTCAACCGCCGAATGAATACCTGGGTTCCTATCGCCTTGAAGCGGACATGTCCTGGACCGACATGTCCAAACTGGACGACCAAGAGGGTGACGAAACCCGCGAACTGGTCAAACGGTTGCTGGAAGGACACGGGCTCTGACCCGGAACCCTTGCCGCCATCTCCCTGTCTGAACTACGAGTCTGAATACAAGGAATCCGTGCTGTGCCCTTGCGCATGAAGCTGATTGTTCTGCTCCTGTTGTCAGGTCCGTGTTCACTGGCAGTCGCCGAATCCCGGCTGACTTTACCAATTGAAAACCAGGAATTTGAACTGCACCGTTACCCCGCCGAGGGTAAATATCTTGCCCTGTGGTTCGCCTCCGGTAATGGTCTTGGAGAACGTCACGCACAGATAGCCCGTGGGCTGCAGCAACTGGGAATCGAAACCTGGCAGATCGATCTGCTGGAGAACCTGTTTCTACCCAAAAATTCCAAAAGCATTCGCCGGGTTGATGCCAATCTTCCTGGCAAGCTCATCGAACAGGCGCAGCGTGAAAGCGGCAAACGGGTAGTAGTTATCAGCAACACCTACGGTGCGATTCTGGCTTTGCGCGGTATGCGCGCCTGGCAGCAGGCAAAACACAAAGACAATGGCCTGGTAGGTGCTGTGATGTTTACGCCCTATGCCTATCAAGGTATTCCGTCGCTGGGGCTGCCTCCTGAATACATTCCCGAGGCACATGCCACCAACATGCCACTGATGATCCTGCAAAGCGCCCGCAACGGCAATCGTCAGCAGCTGGATGACCTGCTGGCGGTTTTGCACGAAGGTGGTAGTAATGTCTTTGTGCAGCTGATGCCGGGCGCAACCTCGATGTTTTATGACGAGGACCAGGCCGAGGCGACCATCGAACATCTGAAACAATCGCCCCGGCGTATCCTGCGGGCGATCCATCTGATGGAGAAACTGCCTCACCCTGTAGCTGCCGCCCCTCTCCCAGGCCATGTAAAAGTTAACGAACAGGAACTCGGACTGGATATCGGTCTCAAACCATTTCGCGGCAACTGGAGTCCGCCACCTTTGGAGCTGGACAGTGCCAACAGCAGGCACTATGCCCTGCATGACTATACCGGCAAGGTGCGAATCATCAATTTCTGGGCAACCTGGTGTCCGCCGTGCGTAGAGGAGATCCCATCGTTGAACCGTTTGCGCGAGAAATTCGATAACAGTAACTTTGAACTCATTTCGGTCAATTACGCGCAACAGGCAAATGAAGTCAAAGATTTTCTCGACAAGGTGGAAGTCAACTTCCCGGTTCTGATCGATCACGACGGCCGGGTTTCGAATCGCTGGCGGGTAATCGCTTTTCCGTCCACCTATGTGATCGATGCTAACGGCCGAATACGTTATGGCGTGAATGCGGCGATCCGCTGGGATACCCCGCAGGTCGTTGATCAGTTACAGCAATTGATTAACGAAAAAGCAAACTAGAACAGGATGTATATCGTGGCCCCGTCCATGGGGCCACCCCATGTTAATCGAAAATCTGATCGAAGAACTTCAGCATATCTTCCCAGGATTTTTTGTCAGCTTCCTTGTTATACGCCAGCGGCAAATTGAACTTCTTACCGTTTTCATCCGCACCCGGATTGGTAAAGCTGTGCTTGGCTCCAGGGTAATTGACAAATTTGTAGTCGGCACCAGCAGCGTCCATTTCCTGCTTGAAACTGGCGATCGCTTCCGGCTTAACGAACGGGTCCTCAGCTCCGTTGTAGACTCGAATCTTCGCCTTGATGTCACCGGGCTTGGCCGGGTTACTGGTTCCCAGGCTGCCATGGAAACTGGCCACTCCATCAAGATCAACACCACGACGCGCCATCTCCAGTACCATGCCACCGCCAAAGCAGTAACCAATCGCGGCAATATGAGCATCATCAGTGAGAGGGTGTTCCTTCAATTTCTGCAAGGCCACACGAAACCGGGCTTCGGCCACATCCATGTTCTTTTTGACTTCGCCAGCAAATTGTCCAGCTGTATCCGGATGTTCCGCAATTTTGCCTTCACCATACATGTCCAGCGCAAAAGCGATGTACCCTTCTTTTGCCAGCATTCGGGCGCGTTCTCGGGGATACTCGTTTTGCCCCCACCATTCATGCACTACCAGAACACCGGGTCGTTTGCCCTTGAAGCTATCATCATAGGCAAAGTAGCCTTTCAGCTCGGTGCCATTATTCATGTAAGTCACTGACTCGGTTTTCAGTGCCGCTATCGCACTGGTGGATGCAAACAACAACAGACCGATTGTAACCAGGCTAAACCGTTTCATTCTCCACTCCTTTTTCATATCCATGATATTTTTCATTCTTGCTAACCGGGTCGCCCGTCGATTCGGGGCCTGATAAGTACTGGTATATACTCAATCACAAAAAGAACAAAGGCAAGCAGCCAGAGTGTAGCCGAGACTACTATGCTGTGATGATAGACACTACCGGCAAAGATTCCACCAAGTACCCGGATTATCGCTGCCAGAAACAGACTCAAAAAAGCGAGCGACGTCATCCGGGTGGCTGCAATCGCACGCCCGGTATGCCCCTGACTGACACGCGTCATCATACCCAGGGTGATCATGCCCAGGCTCCCGATAGTGAAAGCATGGACTTCGACCACCGGTGCGACCAATCCAAGTCGGTTAAATACGGCTAACAGCAGGCTCAGTATTAACCACAAATAAGCAAGATGCAGCACCCATAACATGGGAATCCGCCACAACCCCGGGTGCTGCCAACTCCACCAGCGCAGGGTATTGAGGACAAAAGCCACGCCTGCAAGCCAGAGCGAAACGGTGCTGTTCCATTGCAACCATCCAGCCAGGGCATACAAGGCGATACTCACAATGGCCAGTTTATCCAGCCAGGGCAATGTTTTTAACTTGATATCGCCGACACCCCGTTCAGTGAAAAACGGCACCACCCGCCCGGCCATGATGGCAATCAACAACATGACTACAAAATACATCAACTGCATACCCGAACCATTCAGCGGAGTAATTTTTGCATGCTCAAGATGGGTAACCACGTTGGCCAGGGTCATTACCGCCAGTAGTGAAAGGAAAACCAGGAGATTGGGAAACTGTCGCGCACGCCACAACGGTATGCCAATCGCCAGCGCCAATGAAGGTAAAAATGCCACATCGATCGACATCACCAACCAGCCCGGCAGAGAATCGCCAGCTGCAATAGCCAGCCGACCGGCAAACCATAACAGGACCAGCAGTATCAATGGCAGATGCACCAGCGTCTGGCGGCCCGTCCAGTTTTGCACTGCCGTTAACAAAAACCCGGCAATCACTGCAACAGCGTAGCCAAAAAGCAGTTCGTGGCTGTGCCAGAATATCGGGTTGGCAAAATACGGGACCGGAACGGAGCTGCGGTACACGAGCAACCAGTACCCCATCAACAATATTGCCGATAGTCCGGCCAGTAGAAAAAACGGCCTGAAACCCAGTTGCCACAGGGCAACCCGGATTGTTGTATTGGTTTCGTGATTATCGATATTCAATGGCATTCGCATCTACCCGCCGGTGTCCCCTTCCTGTTCATGATCTTGGACACAAACCTCGCTCTAAACCGGGATTGGAAAATGAATACTGTAGCAATCAGGCGTTGAAGTGTTTGATATACGTCAAGGTGAAGGTACGGGTTTAAATATCCAGCCAGAGCCCCAGCCCGATATATTTCTCATCGTCCTGAAAAAATTCACCGAGCTGGGCCTTGCCGTCGTAGGCCTCCAATCCGATCCGCCAGATGCGAGTTTCAGTCGGTATCTGCCAGCCAAACTGCAATGTAATATCTCGCTGCCAGTCCCGCTCCTCACTGGCTCCGATATCCATCGCGGCATACCACTGCCAGGCCTTTGCCTGTTGCGGACTGTACTGAATTCCCGTTTGCCAGCGCCACGGTTCTTGCAACTGCAGATTGCGTATATCATGCGCCCTGCCCACCTCGGCATACCATTGCAATGAGTCAGACAGCGACAGGTTCATACCGGCCTGCCATTCCTCACGGGTGTAATTAATCCTGGCGCGCCCGGTACGTTCCATGTACTCATCCCCGACGTGACTGGAAATATGATAAGAACCAAACTTGAATGCCATCTGACTGTTGGGACGATAGGAGAGCATCAGGGCATATATTCCGTCCCAACCGATATTGTCCTGGCTGGATTCGACATCGAACTGGCCATGAAATCCGACATCCAGGCTCAGTAACCAGCCCAGTTGTGGATTGTTCAATCCGGCATCATGCCACAGCAAGCCAAGTCGTCCTCCGAGCTTAAGATCAAAGCGTCGATCGCTGGTCTGATCAATGCTTGTCTCGCTGAAATAGAGGTTCTTGGCGGAAAACTGTATGCGCCTGGGATCAGCCAGATTGGCCGGATAGATTTGTTGCTCAGGAAACCAGGCAATTTCAGCAGCCGGTAACCTTACCGGCGTCATAAACAAGAGGATCAGAAAGAGAGTTAAAACGACATGCAAAAACCGCCTGCAAACCATAATCTGAATCTACTCAGTAACCGAACTCACCCTGCCATTGACCCTTATGGTAATCGATAGCCAGCCAGTGCGGCGTGAATGCTTCGGGTTTTGCAATGGGAAAATCAGTCAGGGGTGGTTCCTCTCCCTCGTAATCATTTCCACACTGGGCAGTCATGACCGGGCGAAACCGCAGATGCAACTTGTCATTCACTTCCACGCTGGCGTGATCCGTGTGCTCGTAAAAACGGACCTTGTAGCGAATCAGACAACTGAAATAGAGCTCCATTTCGGCCAGCAGGGGATGTTGGCGTTGCGCAAGAGCCTGTTGCGCCGCCCTGGTTAAGCTGACTTCCACCGGTTTGCCGTTGAGCTCTACCTGTGTCGAATTCACAGAGAGCCGGGAGAGCATTATGTTGCCGGTACCACGTTGGTCGCGTGCAGGCCTTTGGGACCCCGCTCTGCATCGAACGAGACACTCTGACCTTCCTTGAGTGTTTTGTAGCCTTCGGCGCTGATTGCCGAATAGTGGACAAATACGTCCTCGCCCCCTTCTTCAGCCTGAATAAAACCGTATCCCTTGGAATTGTTAAACCATTTCACAATACCATTTACCATTTTCCATCCAACCTCTGTTCTGTTACTGCCATTCTTATTAGCTTTGCGGGAAAATGCTGCATCAGCAGGCTCGCCCTTCCCCAAGCAGGACAAAGCTTGCTTTAAAGTATAGACCAAGTATTTTGCGATTAAATATACTGATACAATTTTTCTGGCAATTTGGCGACAAACCGCTGGATTATTAACAAACCGTAATATATAAACGCCCTGACGGGAAATAAAAACAGAGACTTACCCAGGCATGGCCGCAAAGCCCGCAAAAAAGCCCCGGAAAATTGACGCCTTCAATCTCGCCCCAGGACGCGTCCTGGCCCGCAAGTATGAGGTCATTCGACAGCTCGGCGCCGGCTGGGAAGGCGAGGTATATCTGATTCGCGAACTGACTACCGGTATCGAGCGTACCGCAAAAATGTTTTTTCCCCAGCGCAACCTGCGCGACAAGAACACCCACTTCTATGCCACCAAGCTGCACAAGCTGCGTCACTGTCCGATTGTTATTCAGTACAGTCACCAGGACAGCATTACTGTCCAGGGCCAGCCTGTCACCCTGCTAATTTCGGAATTTGTCGAGGGCGAACTGCTCAGCCGGTTCATTCAGCGTCATCCAGGCAAACGGCTGACCGCCTTCGAGGCCGTACACCTGTTACATGCCCTGGCTTCTGGCATGGAATGTATACATGCCATGGGGGAATATCACGGTGATCTGCATTCGGAAAACATTATCATCAAAAGTTTTGGATTACGTTTTGAACTAAAACTGGTTGACCTGTTCCATCTGGGCGCCCCGACCCGGGAGCACATTCGAATGGATACCGTGGATATGATCCATGTATTTTACGAAGCGCTGGGCGGACAAAAACATTACGCCCGCCAGCCTCCGGAGATCAAAGCCATCATCAACGGTCTCAAACGTAGTCTGATATTGAAAAAGTTCAAATCTGCCGGACAGCTGCGCCAGTATCTGGAAACCATGCGATGGAGCCAGTAATCCGGCAATCATAGAGTGAAAGGAACGGGATTCTGGCAACTATACATCAATACAGTGAACAGGACTTTGATGCTCCACAGGCCTTGCGTATCAACGGCGGTGAGGCGGTATTTTTCAGCCACCGCGCACCGGACAAGGAAACGGTTAATGAAGATAGCCTGGGTCTGATTGAACTTGGTATACATTCCTCTGTGTTGATGGTGGCCGACGGGCTTGGGGGCCAACCCAGTGGTTCGACAGCGTCGGAGATAGCCATCAGGGCACTATCCAGGTCA
>JASFNY010000054.1:0-8723 GCA_050116795.1 Thiohalophilus sp. | reverse complement strand
CGCTGAGGAATATTATTGGTAAAGCAGTAGATATTTTCCTGGTAGGAGTCATTCCACTGCATTGCCAGCTCGACCCAGATGCCATCTTTTTCAGTATTCAGGTAAAAGACGGCTTCGTGCAGCGGGGTCTTCTTGCGGTTGAGGTGCTCGACAAAGGCCCTGATCCCGCCCTCGTATTCAAAGACATCCTGCTTGTCAGGTTCCCGCTCGTCATTCAGGACGATTCTGACCCCTGAATTCAGGAACGAGAGTTCGCGCAGACGCTTGGCCAGTATGTCGTAATGGAATTCAGTGTCGGAGAAGATTTCGCTACTCGGCTTGAAGCGAATCTCGGTCCCGGTTGTTTCTGTGTCGCCAATCGCCTTGAGCGGATACTGGGGTTCTCCCAGGTGATATTCCTGTTGATAGACCTTGTTGTCGCGGCGAATGGTCAGTTTGAGCTGGTCGGACAGCGCATTTACCACGGAAACGCCCACACCATGCAGCCCGCCAGAGACCTTGTAGGAATTGTCGTCGAATTTACCACCCGCATGCAGGACCGTCATGATGACCTCGGCCGCGGAGCGCCCCTCTTCCTCATGCATGTCAGTTGGGACTCCACGCCCGTCATCCCGAACCGACACAAACCCATCACTGTGGATTGTCACCTCGATACTCTTGCAGTAGCCGGCCAGGGCCTCGTCAATCGAATTATCCACCACTTCGAAAACCATGTGGTGCAGGCCAGTGCCATCGTCCGTATCGCCGATATACATACCAGGCCGTTTACGCACGGCATCCAGGCCTTTCAGGACTTTAATATTTGAGGAATCGTAGCTTTTATCGGTCATTCAGGTGGGCTCTCCATTCGGTTCGCCATTATACCACTTCTCGTATCATGCCGCGTTCCACGTGGAACATTTTTATGTCGTCCTCGCCAGGCAGCGATATCAGGTCGGCTTCTGTGGCGGTGATAAATAGTTGTGCTCCAGATTCAACCAGGAGAGTCATCAGCCGGGCCCGGCGTTCCGGATCAAGCTCCGCTGGGAGGTCGTCGACCAGCAAAACCGGCACCTTTGCCTGGCTCGCGCGATACTGGGCTACCTGGGCCAGACGCATCGCGCATGCCAGCAATTTCTGCTGACCCCTGGAAAAATGTTCCTGGACCGGTCGCGCTTCATGGCGAATAACCAGATCCGCTCGATGCGGACCACTGTGGGTGAATCCCTGCTGTCGATCCCGCTCGAAACTCCGCTCAATTGCGTCCACGAATTCGTATTCCCGTGCCCAGCCGGGCTGGTATGAGACCATTGGCGAGATATCCAGCAGTTTTTCGGCATATTGCTCCAGCCAGGGTTGCAGGTCTCGCAGATACTGGCGACGCAATTCGCTCAGATGTTGACCCTGTTCCACCAGCTGGGAATCCCAGTAACGAACCTCCCCGGGCGGTGATCCAGAGCGCAAGGCGGCATTCCGCTGGCGCAAGATTTTATGATAGGCCTGCCAGACCGGAAGAAAGGCTGGTTCCACGTGGAACAATCCCCAGTCCAGGAACTGACGGCGGTAACGCGGTCCCTGCTCAAACAACCGGTGAATATCGGGATTGATAACCTGAACTGGCATGACTGCGGCCAGTGCTGAACTCTTTTGCACGGTCTGTTGATTGATTCGTATGCGGGTATGCTGGCGACCCTTTTCGATACCTACCGAGGTGAGTCCGGCCGCTCCTTTCACCCGGCCAAACACGGTCAGCGTCTCCTGGCCGCGCTGAATGATTGACTGAATGGAATTGCTTCGAAAGGAACGGGCCATCGAGAGTAGATGGATCGCTTCAAGCAGGGAGGTCTTGCCGCTGGCATTTGCACCGTGGATCAGGTTGATCCTTTCGGCAGGATCCAGGCTGACCGTGTTCAGATTACGTACCCGGGCTATCTCCAGGTGGACCAGGCTCATTCGGTTGTTATCAGAGCCGCATCGGCATGATCACGTAACGGCTGTTTGCGTCACTATCACCTTGGATCAGACAGCTGTGATTGGCATCGATCATACCGATGGAAACCTGTTCCGATTTCAGAGCTGAAAGCGCGTCAAGGAAATAGCTGACATTGAAACCAATTTCGAACTCTTCACCGCTGTAACTGACCTCCAGCTCCTCTTCCGCCTCTTCTTGCTCCGGATTATGTACCGTTGCTTTGAGCAGGTCAGGGGAGAGGGTTAACCGCATTCCACGGTATTTCTCGTTGGAAAGTACCGCAGCGCGATGAAAGGCCTCATACAGGGGTTGTCGCCCACAGGTGACGATACGCGGTGGGTCTTTTGGTATAACTTGTTGATAATCAGGGAATTTTCCATCAATTAATTTGGAGGTGAAACTGATGTCGGGTAATTCGACGCGAATATGATTTTCTCCCAGCTGTATGCGAGCTGTTGTGTCACTGTCTTCAAGCAAGCGCATCAGTTCAGTGACACCTTTTCGGGGCAGTATCACCTGGCGTGGTTCACTAACCGGTAATTCCGCCTGGGTCTCGCAGACCGCCAGGCGATGGCCATCGGTCGCTACGGCTCGAAGCAGATTGTTATTCAGTTCCAGCATCAGCCCATTGAGGTAATAGCGAACATCTTGCTGGGCCATCGAGAACTGGGTCTGTTCGATTAATTTTTTCAATTGTTCCTGGGGGACAGAAAACTCAAGGGGTGATTCGATTGGATCGATATTTGGAAATTCAGCAGCCGGCATGGTTGAAAGGGTAAAGCGGCTTCGGCCGGATCGAATTACAGCCTTATCCTGGTCAATCTGCATATCGAGTTTAGCGTTCTCGGGCAAGGCACGGCAGATATCGATAAACTTCTTGGCTGGAAGAGTGATATCACCGTTATCGGTGGCCTCGATCGGCATCTGGGCAACCATTTCGACCTCGAGATCGGTGCCAGTCAGGGTCAATTTTCCATCTTCAATGGAAACCAGGATATTGGAAAGGATCGGTAGGGTCTGTCGTCGTTCTACAACACTACCGACTGCCTGCAGTGGACGAAGTAAAGATTCACGTTCGAGAGTGATTTTCATATAAATTAAACCTGAATATATATTTTCTTATTGTTAGATCTATTAGTCCACTCAAAAACCGTGAATAACCCGGTTTTCACCTTATTTTTCTAATACTTACGCGAATGATAAACTACCCGTTAAGATCTGTATGCCCTCAGGATAGGCTGTGGATAAATTGTGAGGATGCCGCATGCGGCAGATTCCGGTCAAGTTGAATACAGTTTGTCCACAGCTTATCAGCATCATGTACTCAGAGTTCTAAACAGGTTTGAGACATCTTCGTTAATCCGTTGATCGCTTTCCTTCAATTCTTCGACTTTGCGGCAGGCGTGCAACACAGTGGTGTGATCCCGCCCGCCAAACGCGTCACCGATTTCCGGCAGGCTATGGCTGGTTAGCTCCTTGCACAAAGCCATGGCGATCTGTCGCGGCCGGGTAATCGAACGATTGCGTCGCTTGGAATGCAGATCCGACACACGAATCTTGAAATATTCCGCAACGGTTTTCTGAATATTTTCGATTGTGACCAGTTTATCCTGAATGGCGAGCAGATCCCGCAGCGCGTCTTTGGCAAAATCCATGGTGATGGGAAGGCCGGTGAAATGGGCATTGGCGATGACCCGACGCAAAGCGCCTTCCAGTTCGCGAACATTGGAGCGAATCCGTTTGGCAATAAAAAAAGCCACCTCGTTGGGCATCTCGATGCCGGATAACTGCGCCTTGCTCATCAGGATCGCGACGCGGGTTTCCAGTTCCGGGGACTCGATGGCAACCGGAAGACCCCAGCCGAAACGGGACTTGAGCCGTTCTTCCAGGCCATCGACCTCCTTGGGATAGCGATCGCAGGTCATTACTACTTGCTGGCCACCTTCTAGCAGGGAGTTAAAGGTGTGGAAGAACTCTTCCTGGGAACGTTCTTTACCGGCAAAGAACTGGATATCGTCGATCAACATCGCGTCGAGCGAGCGATAGAAGCGCTTGAATTCGTTGATCGTATTGTGTTGCAGGGCCTTAACCATTTCCGCCACGAAACGTTCCGAATGCAGGTAAACCACATTCGCTTGCGGATTCTGCTCAATAATCTTGTTGCCCACCGCATGCATCAGGTGGGTTTTACCCAGGCCGACCCCGCCATAGATCAATAAAGGGTTATAGGCCTTGCCGGGATTCTCCCCGACTTGTATCGAGGCTGCCTTGGCCAGCTGGTTTGATTTCCCCTCGACGAAATTCTCAAAGGTGAAATTCGGGTTCAGGCTGGTATTGCGTGACTGGCCGTTATGCCTGGTGGCCGGTTTCGGGTCGGTCGCGCGTCGACCCATAGCCTTGGCCGGGGCCGGTTCGACACGATCCGGTTGTGGGACAGGTTGTTCCTCACCAACCTCTGTCACGATGGGCACGGCCAGGCCGGCCAGGTCATCGGCAATAGCGGCGATACGGGGGATGAAATTGGCTTCCACCCACTCTTTGACAAAGGTATTGGGTGCCAGCAAGCGCAGGGTGTGGGAATCGTAGATGGCCTGAAGAGGCCGAATCCAGGTGTTGAACTGTTGAGGTGTCAGTTCCCCCTGTAAACGGTGCAGGCACTGGTCCCACAGTGTATCGGACACACTTCCCCCTGAAACAAGCGTGAGGTTGGAATAATTGTTGAGCCCCCGGCAAGGGAGCCCACAAGTCTATACTGAATCGAACCAGGTTATCCACAGGCCCAAAGCCTTTTTTGATCGGCTTTTCTTCAGGGATTTTGCGCCCCGACAGTTGACAGATGGGCCCCGGCGCAGTATTGTTGCCGACCTTTTTCAGGGCACGTCGACCGGCCTCAACGGTCGATAAAATGATTCGTTAAACAACGGTTTAGATCATGAAACGTACTTTCCAGCCCAGCAATCTGAAACGCAAGCGGACCCACGGTTTCCGTGCCCGTATGAAAACCCGTGGTGGTCGTCAGGTCATCAACGCCCGTCGTGCCAAGGGCCGTAAGCGCCTGGCAGTCTGATCCGGGACCCGCGGATGAGCTCCGGGCGTTTTGCTCGGCACCAGCGGCTGTTGACCCCATCCGAATTCCGGCAAGTATTTGCCGACTCCCGGCGCTTTAATCATCCTCATCTGATGATGCTGGCTCGATCCAATCACAAATCTCATGCCCGACTGGGACTGGCGATACCCAAGCGACATATCCGTCGCGCCGTGGATCGAAATCGCATCAAGCGCCAGATTCGCGAATCCTTTCGCGCCGAACAGTCGAAACTGGTAGGATTGGATATTGTCGTGATGGCGCGTAGTGGTGCCGATCGCCTGAGTAATCGGGAGTTGCGAGAGGTGCTCGCTTCCCATTGGCAAAACCTGGCAACAGCATGCGCAGATTCCTGATTATATTAATTGGCGGCTATCGCTATTTGATTAGCCCGTTAATGGGTCATCACTGTCGCTTTTATCCCAGTTGCTCCGAATATGCCCAGACTGCTATCGGTCGGTTCGGTGTTTTTCGAGGTGGCTGGATGGCCATGAAACGCATCGGTTGCTGTCATCCCTGGCACGAGGGTGGCATCGACCCGGTACCCGAGAAGAAGAAGTAAATGGAACAACAACGCCCGCTTTTATTTATCGCCCTTGCTATCGTCCTGTTCCTGTTATGGAATGCCTGGCAGCAGGATTACGGTCCCCAGCCTGCTCCGCAGGGTGATACTACTTCCCAGACACAGCCCAAAACCCAGACCCAGGTCGATAACAGCCAGGTTCCCACCGGCGCCGATGTGCCGATTGGTGCGGATACGACACCTAATACCTCAACGTCGAGCGCGGATGTGCCTGCCGCCGAGAGCGGGGGCACGCAGGTCCTGGAAAGCGGCAGCCGGATAGAGGTCGTCACCGATGTCTTTCGTGCCGAGATCGACACCATGGGTGGCGATCTACGTCGAGTGGATCTGCTCGAATATCCTGTCAGCACTGACAACCCGGATGAACCGGTTGAGTTGATGAATGATACTCTGCCCAACCTGTTCGTGGGGCAGTCCGGGTTTACCGCCAAGCGCAAATCTGAAAAAGACGACAGCCTTATCGCGGCGCCCAATCACTATACCCTCTACCAGGCCAAGGCCGATCACTATGCGTTACGCGAGGGGCAGGACAGCGTTGCCGTCGATCTGACCTGGACCAGTCCGGACGGAGTTCGCTTTACCAAGACCTACAGGTTTAACCGCGGCAAGTATGTCATCGATGTCGAGCATACTATCGACAATCCGACCGACCACCTGTGGCGCGGAAACCTGTATACCCAGTTACAGCGCACCCAGGTATCTGAGATCAAGACACCGCAGTTCGTCTATACCTACATGGGCGGTGCGGTTTACTCCCCGGAAGACAAATTCGATAAAATCGATTTTGCCGAAATGCAGGAGAAAAACCTGCAGCGCAATGTCACCGGTGGCTGGGTCGCGATGATTCAGCACTATTTTCTCGGCGCCTGGATTCCACCGCAGGATCAGCCGGAGACCTTTTACTCCCAGTACATCAAGAATCACACCCGTTATGTCATCGGCACCAAGTCGGCCAAGGAAATTCATGTTGCCGGGGGCAAGCAGCAGACGCTGAGCAACAGATTATTTATCGGTCCCAAGTTGCAGGATCGGCTGGAAGATGTTGCGCCAGGCCTGGAACTGAGTGTGGATTACGGTTTGCTGCATTTTATCTCCAAACCGCTGTTCATCGTCCTTGAGTTCATTCACGACTATGTCGGCAACTGGGGCTGGGCGATCGTCTTATTGACTATTTTAATCAAGCTGGCGTTCTACAAGCTGTCCGAGGCGAGTTACAAATCGATGGCCAACATGCGTCGGGTGCAGCCGCGCATGCAGCAACTCAAGGAACGTTTTTCCGGCGATCGCCAGAAGATGAACCAGGCGCTGATGGATCTTTACAAGAAAGAGAAGATCAATCCGCTGGGTGGGTGTTTGCCTATCCTGGTCCAGATTCCGGTATTCATTGCACTCTACTGGGTGTTGCTCGAAAGCGTGGAAATGCGCCAGGCACCCTGGATACTCTGGATCAACAACATGTCGGCGCCGGATCCCTTCTTTATCTTGCCGCTGCTGATGGGTATCACCATGTTTATCCAGCAAAAGCTGAACCCGGCCCCGATCGATCCAATCCAGGCCAAGATCATGATGGCGCTGCCCGTCGTATTTACCGTGTTCTTTGCCTTCTTCCCGGCCGGCCTGGTGCTGTACTGGGTGGTTAACAATACCCTGTCCATTACCCAGCAGTACTACATCACCCGCTACGTGGTGAAAGCAAACTGACCCGGTCAACTGTCCCGTGAGTTCACCAGATCGGAATACGCCAGATTCGGATCACGAACTCACGGGATCAGGGAAAACATTCCGGGACACCATCGCCGCCCTGGCCACCCCTCCCGGCCGCGGCGGCATTGGTATCATTCGAGTCTCCGGTCCCGCGGCGGCACAGGTTGCCGAGGCCGTTCTCGGTCACCTGCCCCGGCCGCGTCATGCCGAATACCTGCCGTTTCTTGATGCCCAGGGCGAGATCCTCGATTCGGGACTGGGCCTCTGGTTCCCTGCACCCCATTCATTTACCGGTGAGGACGTGCTTGAGTTGCATGGCCACGGTGGGCCGGTGGTGCTGGATATGTTGCTGGCCCGGGTGATTGGGCTGGGAGCCAGGCTGGCCCGGGCGGGAGAATTTTCCGAACGAGCCTATTTGAATGACAAGCTGGACCTGGCCCAGGCAGAAGCCGTGGCCGATTTGATCGAGGCCGGTTCGGAACAGGCGGCCCGCTCGGCACAGCGCTCGTTACAGGGCGTTTTCTCCGACTGGATCCACAGCGTGGTCGAACAGCTGACCGAACTGCGAATTTATGTTGAAGCGGCTATCGATTTTCCTGAAGAAGAGATCGACTTTCTCTCCGATCGACGGGTGACCGATCAACTGGCCTGGCTACAGCAAGAACTGAATGAAGTGATTCGCCAGGCACACCAGGGGCAGTTGCTGCGCGAGGGGATGCGCATCGTCCTGACCGGTCAGCCCAATACAGGTAAGTCCAGTCTGCTGAATGCCCTGGCCGGCAGGGAGTCAGCCATCGTTACACACATTGCGGGTACCACGCGCGACGTATTGCGCGAGGAGATCAGTATCGACGGTTTACCTTTACACATTATCGATACTGCCGGCCTGCGTGAGGGGGGCGACGAGGTTGAACGATTGGGTATGGAGCGCACCTGGCAGGCAATCGAACAGGCTGATCGGGTGTTGTTGATGATCGATGACCGCCAGGGTTTCGGTGACGCCGAACAGGCCATCCTTGACCAGTTGCCTACTCACCTTCCGGTCACCCGCATTCACAACAAGATCGATCTCAGCGGGCACTCAGCCGAATTGCTGGAAGATGAACAGGGGATGCACCTTTACCTGTCAGCGGCAACCGGATCCGGAATCGATCTGTTGCGGGATCATCTCAAGGCATGTGTGGGCTATACTGCTGCCGGTGAAGGCCTGTTCATGGCCAGGCGGCGGCATGTTGATGCCCTGCAGCGGGCCCTTGAACTGATCGAGCAGGGTGCCGGACAGCTCAGTGAACATGGTGCGGGAGAACTGCTTGCCGAGGATCTGCGCCAGGCGCAACAGGTGCTGGGTGAAATCACCGGCGAGGTGAGCAGTGATGACCTGCTCGGAAAGATCTTTTCCA
>JASFNY010000053.1:0-8901 GCA_050116795.1 Thiohalophilus sp. | reverse complement strand
AGGCCCCCTGGCGGATACTGGATGCCGGCTGTGGCATGGGCCATTTCAGTCGTCGACTGGCCGAGCAGGGCCACGATCTGGTGCTTTGCGATATCTCCAGGCAGCAACTGGCCGCGGCCGAGGTGCAATTGAACCAGGCCGGTTCCATGGCACGCTACCTGTTTCATCAGATGCCATTCCAGGAACTTGTCCAGCAAAATGAGATGCCCTTTGACCTGGTACTTTGTCATGCTGTACTTGAGTGGCTGGCTGATCCGCAAGAGGGTATCGTGGCATTGAAACAACTGGTACGCCCGGATGGCTGGATGTCGTTGCTGTTTTTCAATCGTCATGCCCTGGAATTCCGTCATCTGCTCAACGGCAACTTCAAGAAACTGCACAGTGGAAACCTGGCCGGGGAAGGCAAGTATCTTACGCCGGATAATCCGCTGGTTCCTGAAGAGGTCATTGGCTGGTTGGAACAGGCCGGTATGCGGGTTATCGCCAGCAGTGGGGTGCGCACCTTTGTTGATTTTATGCACCGGCCAACCCGTGACAAGATGCCGTTTGAGGATCTGCTGGAAATGGAATTACTATACTCTACCAGGGAGCCGTTTCGCTCACTCGCTCGTTACATCCACATCATTGCACGTCGTGTTTGAAGGAGTCGTTGATTATGCAAACGATCCATATTCGCGCATTGCGCCATTCGGCTTTCTACAGTCCGCTGTTGGCGACGATCAGTGCCGGCTTCCTGGAACAGGAAGGACTGCACACTGAATACTCGATTGTCGATGCTGACCATCCCCTGGATCAGGGGATTCGCGACGGTTCAGTACATGTGGCCCAGGCCGCACCGGCAGCCAGTTTTGCCTACCTGGAAAAAGGCGAGACGCCGCCATGGATCCACTTTGCCCAGATCAATGATCGTGACGGTTTTTTCCTGGCCAGTCGCCAATCCGAACCCGATTTCGATTGGTCGCATCTGAAGGGGAAGCGGGTGCTGGTCGATCACCTGTTTCAGCCAATTGCCATGTTCAGGTATGTGTTACGCCAGCAGGGTATCGATCCCGCAACAATCGAGATCATCAATGCAGGTGATGTAGCGGCAATGGATCGGGCCTTTCGCGATGGCGAAGGTGATTACATACACCAGCAGGGACCGGCCCCGCAGCAGCTCGAACATGACGGAGTCGCGCATGTCGTGGCCTCGATAGGCAAGGCGATCGGTCCTGTCGCTTTCAGCAGCCTGTGTGCCGCACCTCAATGGCTGGAGACTGATATGGCACAGGCTTTCATGCGCGCTTATCGTAAGGGGCAACAGCACGTACTCGAGACGCCGGCACAACAGCTGGCCCGGGAAGAACAGGACTTTTTTCCACATATCGATCCGGAAGTACTGAGCGAGACCATTGCCGCTTATCAGGCATTGGGATGCTGGCAAACGACGCCAGAGATTCCGCGAGAAAGTTATGAAAGACTGCTGGATGTTTTCGAGACAGACGGACAGATTACTCAGCGCCATTCCTACGATGATGTCAATTGTAAGCCGCCAGCCTGACTTGCTCAGCCAGATAGACACTGTTTCCAGGCAGGCTGGCGCTTGATCAGTTGCAACGCTTTTTTCAATAACGTAACGCCGGGTTCGGTCCGGTGCCAGGTCGAAGCGCCTGACGGATGTGGCAGGGGAATGATGTCCAGTGGGTGTTCCTGCACGTTAATCCGGTAACGCTGGCCAATGATTTGATCCAGCTTGTCAACGGACATGAACTGGCTAATCGCCAGTTTGCCGACCGGAATCATGAGTTGTGGTTTTAGCAAGTCCACTTCCGATTGCCACCAGCTTCGGCAGTTGGCGATTTCCTCCCGCGAAGGTACCCGGTCTCCCCCGCGCGGTTTCTTTCCGGGAAAGCATCGGCATACCGCTGCCATGTAGATCCTTTCGCGGAAAGCTTCTTCCTCCAGCCCGATCGATGAAAACCAGCCGAACAGGGTCTTGCCCGCTGTCCAGGCAAAGGGACGATGCAGTTCGATCTCCCGGTTGCCCGGTGCCTGGCCAAGCAGCATTACCGGTGAAAGAACCGGCTTTCCGGTGACCGGGGGGCCATACATTTCCGGGCAACGACGGCAGCGGACCAGCTTTTGCTGATGTTGTTGTAACAGTATTTGTCGGCTTGGCATGAACACGAAAATCCCTGGTTGTCATCAACTGGACACATAGGTTGTTTACATTTTGCTGTGAAGACAAAACACAGGCAAGGAGAGTTTCATGTCCAGGTATTCACTGGTTTCGATCGATAAAAGTCCGGCCCCACAGGGTCAGTCGGGCGATAACTGGTATCGTTATGTCATTTCCAACGAGATAAGCACGATCGTGGGTTACCGCTGCGGTACCCTGGGTGAGGCGCGTGCGGTAGCGCGCGAATGTGTTATGCACCTGAACAGTACGTTGGCAAAAGTTCCGGCCGGAAATTTTGCGCGTCGTACCAATCCTGTCGCTGACGTTGACCCGATATTAGCGACCTGAGAGTCGCTGTCAGGCGCCGGTTGTCAGAACGATCTTGCCGCGAGTGTGTCCGGCTTCAATCAGGCGGTGGCCTTCGGCGGCATCAGACAGTGGTAATGTCTGGCTGACATGCAGCCTGATCTGACCACTGTGCAGATAGCCTGCGCAGTGATCCAGTATTTCACCCTGGTGGGTCCGCGCAGCCGGCAGCTCGTCGAGCATCGGTGTTAACATCATTTCAAAACTGACACCAAGATTGCGTCTACGTGCCACGCTCCAGTCAATTTCCTTATCCGGATCAAGCAGGGTCACCAACTGTCCGTAACGGGCCACGGCAGGCAGAGTCTGGTTCAAGACTCTTGGGCCGACCGTGTCAAAGGCCACATCAACGCCCTGTCCTTCGGTCAGATCCATCACCGTTTCAACCAGCTCCTGTTCCCGGTAATTGATTACCTCATCAGCCCCCAGGTTTCGCACAAAGTTAGCCTTGTCATCATCGCTGACCGTGGTGATCACCCGGGCGCCTGCCAGTTTCGCCAACTGGATGGCAACGTGACCTACACCACCTGCGCCAGCGTGTATCAGCACGCTTTGTCCATCCTGAAGTCGGGCGCGATCATAAAGCGCTTCCCAGGCCGTGATCAGCACCAGCGGGCCTGCGGCCGCAGTAGTGAAATCGATCTCATCAGGTAAAGGGCGGGCGACAGATGCGGGAACCACATTATACTGGGCATAATTTCCCTGTTCCCGTCCCAGGCCGCCATGACAGAACCAGACCCGATCTCCAACCTGCAATCGATCGACCTGTTCACCGGTTTCCACCACGACACCGGCACCGTCACAACCTAGGATGGCCGGCAGGGCATTTTCAAAAAACACACCACGTTGACGCAGTTTGGTATCAATGGGGTTGATGCCTGCTGCGTGTAATTGCACTTTGATTTCGTCAGGCTGTAGCAGCCGGGGTTCTTCCTGCTCTACGGCCTGCAATACGGAAGGGTCACCGGGACGGGTCATGATAACAGCTTGCATGGTTTCAGCTCCCTGGAAGTCAGAAGTATGAAGTTACAGGCTGGCTCGAACAGATAGTCACGCCGCAAATAGTGTCAGTTGTGGTTGTGATGATCAAGTGAAGTTGCCCATAATAAGCAGGCCAAATGGTGCGACTGAGTGCCTGGTCCAGCCGTGTGATATCGTGCAATAACTTGGCGATTTTCCGTCGGCTGCTAAACTCTATAATATATACAAGATTCAGGAACTGATACAAAACCGGGGTTGCTCCCGACCAACAATAATCAGGAGTTCGTCGATGAATCTCGAGAAAGTCATCTTTGCCTTCTTTATCGTTCTTGCGTTGACCATTAACTTTGGGTTCTTCATCGGCGATATCGATAATCCGATACATCACAATGTATACGAATTGTATGCAGCGCTGGTTATCAGTCTGATTGCCACGGTTCTCAAGTTTGGCGACCGCACTCATATTGGTGCCGTGCTACTGGCTACAAGCCTGGTGGCGGATTTGCAGCTGATCATTGCTGCGGTAATCTGGGGAATGGTCGAACATGTAACCGGAACCGGCATGACACCGCATATCATGGCAGCTATCGTTTCCCTCTCAGGTGGGGCCCTGTTGGCGAACATTACTTCGGTCGTGCTGTTCGTTGTGGAAACTGCCCTGATGCGCCGCTGAACATTACATATGGATAATATTTTATTCATATTTCTCAGGCGGCTGCATGCCCCGCTGATCGTTCTGATCAGCGTTTATGCCATCTCGATCCTGGGGTTTACATTGATTCCGGGTGTTGATGATCAGGGTAATCCATGGCGCATGGATTTTTTCCATGCTTTCTACTTTGTGAGTTTCATGGGGACTACCATCGGTTTCGGAGAGATCCCGTATGCGTTTACCGGCGGCCAACGAATGTGGGCGACGATCAGTATCTATGCAACAGTAATCAGCTGGCTATATGCCATCGGTTATTTGCTGACAATTATCCAGGACCCGGCATTACAGGATCTATTAACGTTAAACCGGTTTCGCCGCAGTGTGAGACGTATCAGGGAACCCTTTTATCTGATTTGTGGTTACGGGGATACGGGTAATTTTCTGGTGCGGGCATTGAGCGAAGCAGGTATCCGATCGGTAGTCGTGGAGATTGATCAGGATCGGGTGAACTATTTGGAACTGGCCGGCTACAACATCTATGTGCCGGGGCTTTGTGCAGATGCCTCGGTGCCGGATAATCTGCTCAAGGCGGGACTGCAAAGTCAATATTGTGCCGGCGTGGTGGGGTTGACTAACGAGGATTCGGTCAATCTCAAGATTGCCATAACCAGCAAGCTGCTCAATCCAGCCCTGAACACTATCGCCCGGGCAGAGACTCACGACGTTGAGAAGAACATCGCTTCATTCGGAACCGACCATATCATCAATCCATTTGACACATTCGCCGGGCGCCTGGCGCTGGCCCTGCATTCCCCGGGCATGTACCTGTTATATGAATGGATGACGAGTGTGCCGCACGAACCATTGCGCGAGCCGGTGTTCCCACCACGCGGACGCTGGATACTCTGTGGCTACGGACGCTTCGGCAAGGCTGTACACGATCGCCTCAGCTCCGAGGGAATTACTACCACGGTAATCGAGGCGATGCCCGACAAGACCGGCACCCCGAGCGATGGTGTCGTGGTAGGCCGGGGCACCGAGGCCGATACTCTGCATGAAGCGGATATCCTGCATGCTGTGGGACTTGTGGCAGGTACTGATGATGATGCCAATAACCTTTCAATCGTGATGACTGCAAAAAAGCTTAATCCCGATCTGTTCACCGTAATGCGACAGAATAGCCGGGCTAATGATGTGATCTTCGATGCCGTACAGAGTAACCTGATTATGCAGCGTGGCAGTATCATTGCGCATAAGATTTTTGCCATGATTACCAGGCCGGTACTGTCCGATTTTCTGCGTCTTGCTCGACGTTACGATGATGAATGGGCCAACCAGTTAATCAGCCGAATCGGCGGAATTACCGGTGAAGAGGCTCCGCATGTATGGGTGCTGAGTCTGACTGAAGAGATTGCCCCGGCGATCCATCAGGCACTGGATCGTGGCATAGAAGTTACAATCAACACACTAACGACGGATCCGCATGATTACACCAGTCAATTACCGGTAATTACATTGTTGCTCAAACGTTTTGATGATGAGGCGGAACAGGACATCCTGCTGCCTTCATCGCGTGAACCATTGCAGGCAGGCGATGAATTGTTGTTCTGCGGACGCTACGGTACCCAGGCCCGTATAGAGGGGCTGGTGGCCAATCTTAATCTACTCGAATATGTTCTGTTCGGAGAAGACAGACCAGCCGGAACGATCTGGCGCCGCTTGCCGCGTCGTGAATCAGCTTCCTGAGTCGGCTTGATCAATAGAACCCGAGTTTGTCTATAAATAGCCGGTTTTGTGGCAGGCGATGTTCGATCAATCGATCAGTCAGAGCGGCGTACGCTTTTGCCGGCCCGTTCATGTAAAGATCATAAGCTTCCAGATCGGGATAATCTGAAACGATTTTTTCAGCCGCCTGCTGTAATCGTTCCTGATCTTTGCCTGGCCTGTCGACCAGTGCATTCAGGAACACTGGCGTAAACAGGAAATTATCCAGAGCATCCTCTAGCGAACGGACATAATTCGACAAATAATTTCCATCGCGGTTATCGAGCAGCCAGTAAAGATGCATCGGTTGCGTATACTCCAGTGCAATACAATGTTCTATAAGGCTCTTGATTGGTGCGATACCCGTATCATTGGCAATGAATATTATGGGTCGACTGGAGCTTTCATCCAGGGTAAAGCTGCCCTGTGGGCCGCTGATGTGGACCTCGGCACGGGTCGCCAGCTGATTGAAGACATAATGCGAGAATGGATCCTGTTCAGTTTGACGGATATGAAATTGCAGGTACATACCGTTGCACGGGCAACTCGCTACCGGGCGGACGCTGCTTTCCTGTCCGTTAACCTGAAGATTGACATACTGACCGGCGAGAAATCGTAGACTCTGGCTGCGGGGAGTGCGTAATTGCAGGATGCGGATATTATCCGCGACCTCATCAATCCTGTAGACCTTCGCGTCGATCTCCTGGTGTGGTACATCTTCGGCACTACCGATAGTTCGGGTCTCAATTACCATGTCAGAGCCGGGTGTCACCGAACACATCAGGAACAGTCCCTGATCCTTTTCATGTTCCCTGAATACGAAATCGTGAGGCAGTTGTCTGCCTATATCTCCCTGTAACAAGCGTGCGGCACATTGGCCGCAACTGCCATTGTTACAGTTATAAGGAACATTCAGTCCGGCGCGTAATGCGGCTTCGAGGATAGTTTCTCCACTGGCGGCCTCGAATTCCCGACCGGATGGCTCAATTCGAATTCTCGACACGTTACTCTCTGCGTTGGATTGGTTTCCTGGCTAACAGGATACTATGAATATCGCTCTACAAAAACGGGCTTTAGACAGGAAGTATTTGTCGATGATCTATAACCTTATGTTTTGCGGGCTTGCGCTACCGGCTGCCAGGTAGCAGAATTTATTGCCCGCACAGGAGTAGAGCGCATGTTTGCAGTAATGAAGAAAACCAGTATGCCGACTCCGGAAGAGGCCCTGCCCGGTCGCGAGATGTCCATGCCTGTTCCGGAGGCGCACTATGTAAACGGTCATCCATTGTTGCCTCCGTATCCGGAAGGCATGCAGCTTGCGATGTTCGGTCTGGGCTGTTTCTGGGGAGCGGAACGTGGTTTTTGGCAATTACCCGGAGTCTATTCCACGGCAGTCGGTTACGCCGGAGGTTATACACCCAATCCGACCTATGAAGAAGTTTGCAGTGGCATGACGGGGCATAATGAAGTGGTGCGTGTGGTATTCGATCCAGCCCGGATCAGTTATCGCCAACTGTTAAAGCATTTCTGGGAGGGACATGATCCTACACAGGGAATGCGTCAGGGTAACGATACTGGCACCCAGTATCGATCCGGGATCTATACCTATGACAAGGAACAACAGGATCAAGCTGAATCAAGTCGCCAGCTTTACCAGCAGGCCTTGCTGGATTCCGGTTACCGACCGGTAACCACCGAGATAGTCGAAGCCCCGGAGTTTTATTTTGCCGAAGATTATCACCAGCAATACCTGGCCAAACACCCGGGTGGCTATTGTGGACTTGGCGGGACAGGTGTGAAATGTCCGGAACTCGCCTGACCCGGTTAAAGGCAGTTTTTCAGGTCAGATTCAAAAACCTGTAGCCTGTTTGACGTTGCGGCAGTTATTGATGTGTTCTTCGAGGGCCTTTTCGGCCATTTGACGAGTGCTGAACGGGCCACGATCCATGCCTTCCCGGCAGGCGAAGTACCATTCGCTCCCAATATTGAAAAATCGTCCACTACGGAAGGGGATAGGGCCCGCTTCTCCATCACGATGATGCCGAATCTCGTTCATACCTGTCTCCTCCATCGTTCCATCGATATATGCTTAAGCTATAGCCAACGGCTGGTTTCAAATCAATCAGCCGGCCAGGAATCCGGACAGGCGGCAGAAATACGCCTACCAGCGGTCAAAATACCTGTTCATTGGGCATGAAATCGGGCTCGTCAGCCATGCACGGTAATGGTTAGCCGGCGTTGGTAGGAGGCAGTACGGTGCTCCCAGAGATAGATTCCCTGCCAGGTTCCGAGGGCGCAGCGGCCCTGGCTGACCGGCAGGTTCAGGTCGGTCTGGGTGAGAATTGTCCGCACATGGGCGGGCATATCGTCCGGCCCCTCGTCGCTGTGCTCAAACATCGGGTCGCCGTCAGGCACCAGGTGGATCATGAAGGTTTCCAGATCGCGACGGACTGCCGGGTCGGCATTTTCGCACAGGATCAATGAGGCACTGGTGTGGTGGAGGAACAGATGACACAGACCGGTTTCGATACCGGCATGTGACACGATATCGGTGACCTTGTCGGTTATATCGTATGTTCCGCGCCCCCGGGTTGCTATGCTCAGTTGTTCCTGCACAATCATCGCGTCAATTTCCCGTTGTTGGATATGGGGGCATTATAAACAAGGTTGATTATCGATGCAGGTCGGCCAGTTTTTCAGTATCTCCTTGTAGATGGACATCGGCTCTCCTATACATAAAGAGAGGCGCTATAAAAGCGGGAATGTCAGGAGGTTACCATGCGTGCAATTCAGATTCACTTTCATGACAGGCTGGATAACCAAAAGCTGGACCATGTTCGCCACGAATTGATGGCGCTGCCACATGTCAACAATGTCGAGATTGAAGCCGGTAAGGCACACGACATGCTTGTCGAATTCGAAGAGAAGCATAATATTCCCATGAGCATTATCGATGTGCTGCATCATGAAGGACTGCATC
>JASFNY010000052.1:0-8962 GCA_050116795.1 Thiohalophilus sp. | reverse complement strand
TCACATCATTCCGGTACGCCCGGCAGTGGATGCGGTCCTTGGGGAACCCGCCTACGCCAGTTTGCAGGATGCGCCTGGTCCGATCGACCTGGTGGACGTGTTTCGTGCCCCGGACAAGATCACACCAATCATCGATGCCTGTATCGAACTTCGAGTACCGGTTGTATGGCTTCAGGATGGCGTGATCAATGAATCAGAGGCGCTGCGTGCACAACAGGCCGGTATCATGGTGATCATGGATCGCTGCATCTATCGGGATTATCTGCAGTTGATGCGTTAAACAGCAGCCAATCTCATACGGATTGGTTACACTGTATTGCAGACCATCGAACAAATTAACTCTTGTTGATTGATACCTGCGGATAGTGAAATGCCGTTACGCTTTACCAAGATGCACGGACTGGGCAATGACTTTGTAGTCATCGATGCCATAAACCAGTCCGTCGAACTGGATCGTGATCAGATTCAGCAGCTGGCCGACCGTCGCTTTGGGATTGGTTGCGATCAGCTGTTGCTGGTGGAAGCACCCCGGGAACCGGAAGTGGATTTTACCTACCGCATTTTCAACGCGGACGGCGGAGAGGTTGAACAGTGCGGCAACGGCGCCCGTTGCTTTGCCCGCTTCGTCCGCGACAAGGGCCTCATCGATCGTGACACTATCGAAGTAGCCACTGCTGCCGGTCACCTGACTCTGCAGATCGAAGCCGATGGCCAGGTCACCGTCAACATGGGCGTACCCTGTTTCGAACCGTCGGATATTCCCTTTGAAGCCGATGCTCCTGCCGGACTCTATCGCCTGGAAGTGGGCACGGAAACCGTGCAGATCGGCGCGGTCTCTCTCGGCAATCCTCACGCGGTGCTTGAGGTGGATGATATCGAGCACGCCCCCGTCGAACGACTCGGTCCGTTGATTGAAAGCCATGCGCGATTTCCGCGCCGGGTCAATGCCGGCTTCATGCAGGTGCTCGATACCGGGCATATTCGCCTGCGCGTTTACGAACGTGGTGCCGGCGAGACCCTGGCCTGCGGCAGCGGCGCCTGCGCGGCCGTTGCTGTGGCTCGCCAACAGGGTCGGGTTGGTGATAAGGTTGAAGTGGCCCTGCCGGGCGGTACACTGCAGGTAGAATGGCGGGGGCCGGAGACTCCGGTGATGATGACCGGCCCGGCAACCACGGTGTTTGAGGGGACCATCGAGCTATGAGCAGCAGCCAGGAAAACACGCTAAGCCTGGACAAGGAATTTGAACGGGAAATCGTCCGCTACCTGCGTGACAACCCGGACTTTTTCGAACGCCACCTCGACTTGCTGGCCGACATGTTGCTGCCTCATCAACCCCAGGGCGCTATCTCACTGATCGAGCGCCAGGTATCGGTACTGCGTGATCAGAAGCATGATCTCAAGCACCGCCTACAGCAATTGACCGACCATGCTCGCCAGAACGAAGACCTCAGTACTCGACTGAACAAGCTGATCCTGGATCTGCTGGATGCCGATGATTTTGACGATTTGCTGGCCCTGATCCAGGAACGTCTGAAGTCTGATTTTGACGCCGACGCGGTCGTGATTCGATTGTTCAATAACAGCAATGCCCCGGCACTCAAGGCCCACCCCGATATCATGGACTGGAGCGAACCGGCGATGGGCGCCTTTGAGAAAGTCATCGACGGTCGCAAGCCGGTCTGTGGCAGCCTCAAGCCAGGCCAGCTCGACGCCCTGTTCAGCGACTATGCCGATGCTGTGCGTTCCGCCGCCCTGATACCCCTGGTACAGAGTGAATCAAGCAAGCAGTGTGTGGGACTGCTCGCCATCGGCAGCCAGGATCCCCAGCGCTTCCGCGCCAATATGGGCACGCTGTTCCTCTCACATTTGAGCCATGTGCTCACCCGTATTCTGAAGCTGCATCTCGGCGTATGAACCCCGCTGCCTGCCAGGCCATCGACAACTTCCTGGCCAGCCTGCGCAACGAACGGCAACTTTCCCCGCACACCCTGAAGAACTACCGGCGTGATCTTCGGCAGCTTGAGCAATATTGCGACAGCGAGGGCATTAATGAGTGGGCCCGCCTTGACAGCCAGCATATTCGCCAGTACGTGGCGCGCCGTCATCGCCAGGGCCTTGGCGCACGCAGTCTGCAAAGAGAACTGTCTGCCATGCGTGGTTTCTTTGATCACCTGATCCGCAGCGGCCAATTGCCCGGCAATCCCGCACGGGATGTCCAGGCCCCGAAGGTCAGACGCAAACTGCCCCAGACTCTGGACGTCGATCGCACCTCGGCCCTGCTGGATGGGCCGAACCCGAAACAGAACGCTCCACTGCAATTGCGTGATCGGGCCATCCTGGAACTCTTTTACTCCTCGGGACTGCGTCTCAGTGAACTGGTTATGCTCGATCTGGATCAACTTGATCTCGCAGAGGCCCAGGTCCGGGTGCACGGCAAGGGCAACAAGAGCCGGCTGCTGCCGGTCGGCCGCCCGGCGCTCGACGCGCTCAGGAACTGGCTTGATGTTCGAAAGGACTTCCCATTGCAGGATGAAAAGGCGCTGTTCGTCAGCCGCCAGGGAGTCCGCATCTCGGCACGCAATATTCAAAAGCGCCTGCGGGAACGTGCTCAACGCCAGGGTCTGGATATTCCGGTACATCCTCACATGCTACGTCACTCCTTCGCCAGCCACCTGCTGGAGTCGAGCGGCGATCTGCGTGCCGTACAGGAGTTGCTGGGACACTCGGATATTGCCACTACCCAGATATACACACACCTGGACTTTCAGCACCTGGCGAAGGTCTATGATCAGGCCCATCCCCGGGCCCGCAAGAAGGAACGTGATTGACAACGCAAAACAAGCTATTCCATATAATCAGACGGTATTCCAACGATGCCGAATAGGCTAATCTTAGAAACAACAATAAACCACAAGGGGAGTCTCCTCATGTACATGCTGCGCAAACTCCGCAAGATTATTGGTCTGCTGGTTATGACCACCATGTTGTCCCTCGGGATCACCACTCCGGGTTATGCCGCCATGCTAGGCACGGATCAAATCCTCGCTGGCGACGCTGCCCAACAACAACGAGACTATGTTCGGGAGCTGCTCAACCGGGACGATGTTCAGGAGCAGATGATCAGCCTCGGTGTAGATCCGGAACAGGCCAAGCAACGGGTCGGCGCCATGACCGATCAGGAAGTCCAGCAACTTGCCGGGAAACTTGACTCCATGCCGGCTGGTGGTGACGCAATTGGCGTCCTCGCTCTGGTGCTTGTGGTACTGCTGATCACCGATTTGCTCGGTGTCACCAACGTCTACAACATCTGATCACTTCTCTTTGATGAGGTTGTATCAATCCGACCCCCGCTCCGCGGGGGTCTGGCTTTTGGGGCTGTTGGCCCTGCTTCTGTTGGGCGGTTGTGCGGGCACTCCCCAGAGCGATCGTTTGCTTTCTTCCCCGCCGACCGACCTGCCACCCGCAATAGAGCTGAAAAATGTCTCCTTCCACCCTCAGGAGGCTTACCAGTGTGGACCGGCCTCACTGGCCATGCTGTTGAACTCGCAGAGTATTGACATCACTCCGCAGGCACTGACACCCAGGCTGTATATCCCCGGCAAGCAGGGCAGTCTGCAAATCGAATTGCTGAGTAATACCCGCCAGTTCGGATTAATTCCCTATGTGCTGAAACCCTCGCTGGAAGATCTGTTGCGGGAAGTGGCCGCAGGCAACCCGGTGCTGGTGTTCCAGAACCTGGCCCTGGACTGGTATCCAAAATGGCATTATGCCGTATTGATCGGGTATGACCTGCCGGCGGATAAAATCGTGTTGCGTTCCGGACTGGATCCTCGCCGGATAAATAACCTGGCCCTGTTTGAACGCACCTGGCAACGGGCCGATCGCTGGGCCATGCTGGCCCTGCAGCCGGGACAGCTGCCGGTAACTGTGGAGTACTGGCGATATCTGCATGCGCTGGCAACAATGGAAAAAGTTAATCAGTATGCGGCTGCCGAAACCGGATATCGGGCCGGGCTGAAACAGTGGCCGAATGATCAACGCATGTTAATGGGATTAAGTAACAGCCAGTTTTCACAACAACAGATAAACGCTGCGATATCCACATTGCAACGGCTGATTGATGAACATCCAGAATATGCTCCGGCACACAATAACCTTGCCAACCTGTTGCTGGAAACCGGTCAGCTGGAACCTGCCGAGCAACATGCCTTGCGTGCCGTAAAACTGGGTGGTAAATATTCTGAAGCTTATCAGCAAACGCTTCAGGAAATTCGACGACGCCGGAAAACAGACTAAACTGAAGTAACCACCAATCGAACAGGGAAACCAATTCATGTCCAAAATGTTTAAATACAGCCTGCTGTTTCTTTTCATGATCCTGGGAACCAGCTGTGCCAGCTGGGATCCCGGACGCCAGGCCAGTCTCGAGCAGGACGCCTCAGCCACCATCAAGGCCTTTCGTACCAAGGATCCGGGTATCAAGCGCTTCTTTAACGATGCCTATGCCTATGCCGTATTTCCGACTGTCGGCAAGGGGGCAATGGGCATCGGTGGAGCATACGGCGATGGCCTGGTCTATCGGCAGGGACGTGCCATCGCCCGCACCTCGCTGACCCAGGTAACGGTCGGCCTGCAACTGGGTGGACAGGCCTATCACGAGATCATCTTCTTCCGCGACCGCCAGGCTTTCGATCAATTCAAGTCTGGCCAGCTGAAACTGGCCGCCCAGCTGTCCGCTGTCGCAGTTACCGCTGGCGCCTCGGCCGATGCCTCCTATGAACAGGGCGTCGCCGTATTTACCCTGGCCAAGGGTGGACTGATGTACGAAGCATCGGTCGGTGGACAAAGCTTCAGTTACGAACCGCTGGGCTCACGCTGACCGTTCGAGGGGATCCTGTTGCGCGTCAACAGATAAAACAGGATCCCCGTCAAACCAAGGCACCAGGCGATCATCGCCCCTGAAGGCAAATCAAACAGGGCCGATAATATTAAACCCAGGAAATAACCGGTCAAACCCAGGCCATATGCGCTTATCCATGGCCGTGACAGATGCAGACTGGCCAGCGCCGGAATAATCAGGCTGGCGAAAACCAGGTAAACACCGACCAGTTGGGTGGAGAGCGTTATGGCGACGGCAAAAACGGGATAAAACCCGTAGCTGCCGAGCCTGGCGCGCCAGCGAATCCAGAACCACAGTAACAGGGCGTAGATAATGGCCGTCGCAATCAGTTCACGATAGCCCACCCATAATATCTGCCCGACAAGCAATTCCCTGAGCCGCTCGCCACCATGGGGATCCCTGGCCAGCAGTAATATGCTTCCCGTCGCTGCCAGCATAAACAAGAGTCCGATCAATGCCTCCTGGACCCGGGTCGGTGCATTTCTTACCAGGTACAGCAAGCTTGCTCCGATAATCGCGGCGGTAACGGCGATTAATTGATCAAACAGGGGCGCATGCCCCTCAAGCCCAATAACGTGGGAAAACACCAGTCCCAGCGCAGCCATCTGGGCGATGGCCAGATCCAGGAAGATGATTCCCCTTTGCAGTACCTCGCGTCCAAGTGGAACATGGGTACTCAAAATCAAAGCCCCAGCCAGCATTGCAGGCAGAATAATTTCCAGTTGTAACATGATTCCGTTCATCCTTTTACCACTCCTTCCAGCAGCAAGTTGAGCGTATCGTCATACAGGCTGAAGAGATCTTTAGCCTGTTTGTTGCCCCCCACGGTAAAGGGAAGTGTTATCACGGGGATCCCCGTTTTACCGGCCAGCCATTGTGCTCCACGATCATTTTGATAAGCCGCGATCAGGATCGCCCCGGCTCTGTGATTAGCAAGCCTCTCCAGCAAACCCGCCAGATGACCGCTGGTCGGCGGTAAACCCGGTTTTGGCTCCAGGTCTGCTATTGGCTCGATTCCCAACCAGCCAAGCAGATAGCTCCAGCTGCGATGCTGTACAACGACCTTTATACCCTTTAATCGCTGTGCCCGGGTTTCCCAGGTCCTGATCGCCGTCTGCCAGCGGCTTTCGAAAACATGATAATTTTCCTGGTAGGTTTGCGCATTGCCCGCATCAATCATGACCAGGCGCTCAGTGAGTCTGCGTGCGATTTCCAGAAGACGATAGGGATCCAGATGAACATGTGGATTTCCGGCGGCATGAATATCACCCATGCTCCGATCCACCCTTTCGGTTTTTTCGATCAACTCGACCTGTTCTGCGGCGAGAAAATAGCCCGGTTGCCCTGACTGGATGCGGGCATTACCGGACTGACGCAATAACAGAGGCAACCAGCCGATTTCCAGATCGGCACCGGTACAAACCAGCAGATCGGCCTGCCTTGCCCGGGCGATCAACGACGGCCGCGCCTCAATGTGATGCGGATCCTGGAACGCCGTGGTCGCCGAGAATACCTCCACATGTTGCTTACCGAGAGTTTCAGCCAGTGCCGCCCATTCCGGTTCACAAGCCAGAACATTCAACTTGGCTGACGCTTGTCCTGCTACGATGGACAGCAGAAATAAACTGACGAGTGAATAAAATCGTTTTGCATTTTTCATGATCGAGTACCTCAGTACTTGTGAGCGCCGTGCGCACCGAGACTCATGATGTACTGCAGCATCACAATATTATTTTTCTCCAGCCCGTTATCCAGTTCACTGTATTGCAGTCGCAACCGGCTGAAGTGGCTCGGCGAATAATCGAACATCATGCTATAGCGCTCGGGATCCTTTGCCTCGGTACCCAGACCAGACTCCTTGAGGTACTCATCCAGCACGATCCCGCTGTCTACGAAATTGGTGATAGTGTTATCCGCACTGAGCCGGTCGTAACGCACCCCGATCCGCCAGGCCGGCATGAACTGATAGACACCCTGCAAGTAGAAACCCCGTTGCTCCCCGTCATAATCGGCCTCGGCAGAATCTGTTCCTTCGCTAAACACCGAATGGCCTGTTTCGTTGCGAACAAAATATTCAGCCTGGAACTTGAAGTTGGTCTGCTTCGGATTGCCTTGCGGTGCCCACTTGTAAACGAAATCGACTCCGGCAATGTCGACATCACCGTCAAGTAGTTCGTTGTCTACGCCGGTAGTATCACTACCGTGATGATGGGTACCAGCCTCGCGGGTATCAAACCGGGTCGAATAATAACTGGCCCCCAACTGCCAGCTGGCACTCACACCGATGTCGCCACCGGTTTTGGCGAAAAGGGCCATGCCATTATTGTTATCCTGACTATCACCACCGGGAAACTCACTGCCAGTCGTCAGTTCCGCACCCAGAGTCAAATACCACAGGGTCGGAGCCACCCAGCGCATTTGCACTCCGGTGTCATTCAGATGTCCGCCTACAAAGGCGTCGTAAACCAGCGGACGATCAGCGAAATCATGAGCATGGTCATGAACCGAATTCAGGTAACCGATTCCGGAATAGAATTTCCCACCCCTAACAGTGACACCCTTGCCCAGCCCGAGGGTCTCAACAAAAGCCTCTTCGAGTTCAATCGAGGTCTCGCCATCGCTGTAGATTATCGGCGCAGTGACCTGGCCATAGAATTTGTCATCGACGTTGGCAGAAATCACCAGCTCATTATGCCCGGTGGAAAAACCACTATCAGGTAGACCCGCCTCGCCACCCAGTTGAAAGCCGGGCAAAACCAGTTCTTCGTTATCCAGCTCGGTATATCGACCGTCCAGTATCAAACTGATCGCCGGATTGAACTCGTTTCCTGAAATAGTGCCCATGGACTGGGCCTGTGAAATAGCCGGCAGGGCAGAACTCGCTGCGGTAACCAGCACGGATATGACTGTTCTTCTCATCGTCTTCTCCCGATGCACTTCCTCCACACCTCATCGGTTACATGAGCGTTACACCTCAAACGGTACAGGGGAAAGAATTATTAAACTGTGCGATTCCCGGGAGGGAATGGCATCTGAATCACTGTGTCAGTATTCAGGCGCGCGGCGGGCCGCGAGAGAAGTAGGAATAACGGGAAGAAAAATAAACCGGTTTTGTCAGACGCAGTGCAACAGTACTGCTCTGTGCAAAGCAGACCGGGATGTTCGGCATTACATCCACTGCGGGTAACTGCGGCTGGGCATGCAAGCATAGCTGGCATTGGGTGTCGCCGGCGCCCCCACTATGCAGGCTGTCGTGCAGCAACAGCGCAGACTGACCCAGCACGACCAGCAGCAGAAGCCAGCGTGTCAGTTTAAGCCAGTAGCCTTGCCGCCAATAGTACATAGTTAGTCCGGGTAAAGTGCCTAGCTGCGGGACAGCCGAAGTTTATACCCCGAAAACTTGCGCATATTCAAGACTCCGCTGCTCAGAATCAGGTACTGGCCCTTGATGCCCTGCAGCACGCCCTCTATCAACGGGGTTTTGTCGAAATTCAGTGAGCTGACTTTTTCGGGATAATTATCGACCGGATAGCGAATCGCCACCTCCGGCTCACCATGTAATAGCTCCAGGCTGCCTTCCCCCCGTTGCCCGGCAAGTTCCTGCAACTCGTCCCGGCACTCGGCAAACAACTCATCCCTGCGGCTTGCGAGATCTACAGCCTCTGGCTCGCCCTTGAGCATACGCTGCCAGGCGGTCTTGTCAGCAACATGCTGTTTGAGAATAACTTCGGCAAGGCCGGATACCAGGCGATTCTTGACACGCATGATCGGCAGGGCCTGGCTGGCCCCCTGGTCCATCCAGCGCGTCGGTATCTGGCTACCTCGAGTTATACCCACCTTGATACCCGAGGAATTGGCCAGATAGACATAGTGATCCTGCATGCAGTGTTGATCGGCCCAGTCAGGTTCGCGGCAGGTACCTTCAAAATAGTGGCATTGCTCGGGCTTGACGATACAGCTGTCACATTGAGCAAGGGAACGAAAGCAGGGATAACAATACCCCTGGTTAAAACTTTTACTGGTTTTGCGACCGCATTCTATACAGTGAATCTCACTGAGAAA
>JASFNY010000051.1:0-9014 GCA_050116795.1 Thiohalophilus sp. | reverse complement strand
CCGAGGCCCGTTTGTCCCGCTATGCCGATCTGTTGCTCTCCGAACTGGGGCAGGGCACGGTGGACTGGGCACCAAATTTCGACGGCACTTTGTCGGAGCCCGAACAGTTACCGGCCCGAGCTCCGCATGTATTGATGAACGGTACCACCGGCATCGCCGTGGGTATGAGTACCGATATACCGCCACACAACCTGACCGAGCTGATCAATACCGCGGTGCATCTGCTGGAGAATCCGAAGTCGACCGTCAGGGAACTGTGCAAGCATCTGCCGGGACCCGATTATCCGACTGACGCGGAGATCATCACCCCCAAAGCCGAACTGCTGAAAATATATGAAACCGGTAACGGTTCGGTTCGCATGCGTTCGCGCTACGAACAGGAGAAGGGCGGTGACGTGATTATTACGGCGTTGCCACACCAGACTTCACCGGCCAAGATTCTGGAACAGATTGCTGCCCATATGCAGGCCAAGAAACTGCCCATGGTGGTGGATCTGCGCGATGAGTCGGATCACGAACATCCGACCCGGCTGGTGATCGTTCCGCGCTCCAACCGGATTGATGCGGATGAGCTGATGACCCACTTGTTTGCTACCACCGATCTGGAACGCACCTATCGCGTCAATATGAACGTGATCGGCCTGAATGGTCGTCCCGGTGTACGCAACCTGAAAGATCTGCTCGGTGACTGGCTGAAGTTCCGCATCGAGACAGTACGTCGGCGATTGGAATACCGACTGGACAAGGTCAGCAAGCGGTTGCACATCCTCGATGGTTTGATGGTGGCCTATCTGAATATCGATGAGGTCATCAAGATCATTCGCGAAAACGACAAGCCCAAGCCGGTTTTAATGAAACGCTTCAAGCTGTCGGATGAGCAGGCCGAGGCGATCCTGGAGCTGAAACTGCGTCACCTGGCCAAGCTCGAGGAGATGACTATTCGCGCCGAGCAGAAAGAACTTAAAGCAGAACAGGCCGAACTGCAGAAGATTCTTGGATCCAAACAACGGCTCAAGACTCTGGTCAAAAAGGAACTCAAGGAAGTCGCCGAGGAGTATGGTGACAAGCGTCGTTCACCGATCGTCGCACGTGAAGCCGCCCAGGCGATGGATGTTACCGAACTGGTGAGCGCCGAACCGGTGACGATTGTCCTGTCAGAAAAGGGCTGGATTCGTGCCGCCAAGGGTCACGAGATGGATCCCGCCGAGCTTAACTACAAGTCAGGTGACGGCTATCTCAACAGTGCCCGCGGCAAGACCAACCAGCTGGCCGTGGTGATTGATTCCACCGGCCGTACTTACGCCCTGCCGGCACATACTCTGCCATCGGCGCGCGGCCAGGGTGAACCGCTTACCGGCCGTCTCAGCCCGCCTCCCGGAGCGACTTTCTGCGGCGTGGTCACCGGCAATAATGATCAATTGGTCCTGCTGGCCACCAGCTATGGTTATGGCCTGGTGTGCAAACTGGAAGACATGATTACGCGCAACAAGAAAGGCAAGGCAATGCTGAAGGTGCCCGAGGGAGCCAGGGTTCTGCCGCCGGTGCCGGTTCAAGATATGGAACGGGACTGGGTGGCGATGGTCTCCAACGAGGGCAAGCTGTTGATCCATCACATCGAGGAGTTGCCGGTCCTGCCCAAGGGCAAGGGCGTCAAGATCATGAATATTCCCACCGCCAAGGCCAAGAGCGGACAGGAATATGCCACCGCAGTGACTGTGCTGGACGAGGAAAACAGCCTCAAGGTGTATTCCGGTAAACGTCACAAGGTGCTCAGTCCGGATGAGATGGAACCCTATGAGGGCGAACGTGCCCAGCGTGGCCTCAAGTTGCCGCAGGGTTTTCGCAATGTCAGTCGCATGGAGCCGGTTGAAGATTAATGGGTGGAACTGACGATCGATTGCATCGATTGCCGGTTATCACATTCAACTCGTCCCATTCGGTGGAGTGACCGCCGGCCCTTCTTTTTGCAGGCGCTGCAGTTTTTCCAGTACCCGCCGGGCCCGCTCGATGTAGGCCTGTAACTGCTGGTTACCCGGCGCCAGGCTCTGTAGCGACTCCCAGATTTGCAATGCCTGTTCAATTTTTCCGCGACTGTAGAGTCGGCGGGCAGATTCCATTCGCTGGTGTATACCGGACTGCAGGCGCTTGTTCAGATCTTCCAGCAGTTTCAGGTTGGCATCATCCAGCGGTTCGAACTGATCGGCTGCCTGCAAGTGATCATGCGCGCGTTGCAGTACATCCTGACTGTAGCCCTGGCGCAGCTGGGCAATCAGCGCTGATGTCTGGCGCTTGTATTGCCGGGTCCGGGCGTCCCTGGCCTGGTTAAGTTTATTGCGTACCTCATCAAGGCGGGGATCTTTTTTCAAAGCACTGTCCATACGCTGGGCAAGAGCCAGGCATTTTCCGGCCAGCGCAAGCTGGTCTGCGGCACTGGCAGTGCGTGCACACTCGACCAGGGACTCAAGTGTCTTGTCCCGATCTGCTTCGTAATCCTTTATTCCGTTGACAGAGCGATATTTGTCCGGGTCGGCGACCTTGATCTTGTTGTAGAGCAGGGATGTGTTGTTCAGCCAGACACCCTTGTATATCAGCAACTGGGTTTCGAGATCTTCCAGGTAAGCTTCTCGTTTTTTCTTGAAATCGCTATATGATTTCTCAAGTTTTTCACTGTCCGGCAGCTTGTCCGTTGCATCTTCATATAACAGCGAGGCTTTGTGCCACTGGTTTTTGGATACCAGCTGGTTTGCTGTCAGAATCGTCTTTTGTTCAAAGTTCTTTGCCTGGCGTTCGATGACCTGCTTCTTTTTCATGAGCAGGGCATAATTTTCATTGTTCGGTCTAATGTGTTCGAGAACGTTAAGCGCTTTTCCATACTCTTCCTGCTTGGCCCATTCATCAATTTTAGCTGGCAGGTTTGAATCGAGAGAATAGATAAAAGCACAACCACTGAATGACAGTGACAGGATGAGAATAAATAAAACACGGACCAGATTCATGCGACAGTCTTGTGTTCCAGGATTTCGCTCAGTTGACTGTCCATGGTTTTACGATATTTACTGGCTACATCGTGAACGATATAAGTCGAAACCGGATCGGCAATTCCACGTAGCTGAATGGATTTATGTTTCTGGGCCATGATCCGCCAGTTGACATCAGAGTCCTTGTAAAACGGTTCGGTGATGACTACCTGGCCCTTGTTTGCGACGGAATGCAGCCTGGAAGCAAGGTTTACGGCTTCGCCGACCACGGTATATTGCATACGTTCGGGTGAGCCCATGTTGCCCGCCAGCATAACACCGCTATTGACACCAATACGGAAATACACCGGATACTTGCCGTCCCTGACCCGTCGGGCATTGATGTTTTCAACCAGGCGCTGAATCATGACCGCACAGGCTATTGCATTGAACTTGTGCTCATCGTCCTGCTCCGGGACACCGAACACGATCATCGCGCAATCACCCATGTATTTGTCTATGGTGCCACGGTAGAGCTGACTGACCATGGAAATATACGAAAAGTACTCATTTAGCAGGCTGGCGACTTCATCGGCCGGCAGTTTTTCTGACATGCTGGTAAAACCGACGATATCGGCAAACAGTACGGAACCTTCCATATGTTTCCCGCCCAGATGTACAGAGTCCAGGTTGGAAAGAATCTGCTTCGCGACGTTGGGTGAAACGTAACGCGAGAAAGCGTTCTCAACCTGAGATTTCTCAAGCAGCCCTTTTGCCATATCGTTGAAGGCAGAAGTCAGGTAACCAATTTCATCGTTTCGTCTTTCGTTGATCCGAAAACCGAAATTGCCATCGCCGATCGCTTTACTGGCATCCATGAGCTGATGGATCGGTCGTGACAGGCGATCCCCCATGATAAAGGCGATAATGATACCCAGGATGATCATGATAACTGTGGCTGCCGAGATGGCAGTGACCGTGTGCTGGATCGATTGAGTCAGGGCCTCTTGGCTGAAGCTGACCAGGGCATGGCCGGCGATGACTCCCTGAAAGCGAATAGGCGTGATAAAGGCAACGGCATCAATACGGTTACCGGCTTCATTGGATGATTGCCAGGACACGCTGTAACTGCTGTCACTTATACGGGTGGATTGTCCATAGAGATTAATGATGTCTCGTGAAGGAGTAGCGCCCGATGAAGCCAGAGTTTCACCGTTATCAGAAAAGACCGAGGCACCCAGAATGCTTTCATTGCTGCCCAGATTGCTGATCACCACCATCAGGCCGAGATTGTCATCGGAAAGCACCAGTTCCTTGGAGGATTCAGCCAACTGGGTGACCATGGCCTGACCAAATTCATCCATCTGGCTCCGCAGCAACTGGGTCTGGTTGGTCACGATTACCAGCCCCAGCAGAATCATGCCGCCACTGATCAGCAATGTGATAATCAGGGACAGTTTGTAGGCAATGGGAAAGTACTCTGGCAGGTGATCTTGCACATAGCGACGCAGGCGGAACATGCTGCGAGTCCAGCCGCGCTTGAGGCGTTTCATTACCGTGCGTTTTTCTGACGTCACTGCCATAGTATCTATAGTACGTTCGCCGAGATTTGCCCCGACGATATGGTTTCCAACCCAGTACCGGTATCTCTGCCTGTGCCGGATACCGCCATTTTGTGATTTTGCTCTTTCCCGGGAGGGTAAATCACCTATATATTAAAGCATAATTGTTACGACTGTGCTGTTACTCAGTCAATCTCAGGCCCTGGCGGTGGTTTTGTGACCCAGGTCATATGATCCCGCCTGTGACGTTAAGGAGCGCACAAAATGGCCCAGGCCCGGTGGACAGGCTGGCGGATTTCGGGGGGATTATTCGTCCCGATCAAGGCGCTGCTGTTGCTCCTGCTGACCAGCGGGGCGCTGTATGCCGGCTGCCTGCCATGGCTGTCCAGCGGATACTTGCCACATTGGGCGGGAGTTTCAGCTCCTATGGCCGGAGGGTTTGCACTGCTGGTGGTGACCGCCACATTGCTGTGCTTTTTTGGCATGAAACTTTACTGTCAGTGGGTGCTGAAGGTACGTTTGCTGGAGCAACCGCTTACCGGCCTGGAACACTGGCTGCATACCACCAGCTTCAGGCTGGCACTGAGACGTCAACTCAACCCTCCCCGAATTGCCGTTTATCCTTCACGAGAGCTCAACGCGTTTGCCCTGGGAGTGGGTCGGCAACGTGCCACGATAGTTCTTAGCGAGGGGCTGGTGCAGGGGCTGAAACCGGAAGAACTGGAAGCGGTTCTGGCACATGAAATTTGTCATATCGCCAACGGCGATGTGCAGGTACTGGCCCTGTTGCAGGGTTTGTTGACGGTGTTTGTAAGCCTGCCCGCACGCCTGCTGGACCGGCTGGTGTGTATATGCTGGCCAGGTTATGAGCAGGGGGGACGGTTTTATCTGTATGGCCTGATACTGATGCAACTGGCGGGTGGCTGGCTGGCAAGTCTGCTGGTCATGCATTACAGCCGTCAATGTGAGTATCGCGCCGATTCGCAAGCAGCGAAGCTGGTCGGTACACAAAAAATGTCTGCGGCGTTACGTTGTTTGAACGTGATGACAGCCAGCGCTCAGAGCTGGCAACTGCCGGCTTTTGGTCTCTCGGAGCAGCTTAAATTCCGCTTTACCCAGTTATTCAACAGTCATCCATCGCTATTCGAACGGTTGCAGGCACTGCGCGTCAACGTTTGATACCATTGGGCTGAATCATCGTCAGACAACGGTGAGACATATAACAATAAACACCGAGGAGTTCCCATGTCGTTGATACGTCCCTTTGCCGGATTGCGTCCCGTTCCCGAGCATGCGGCCGATGTCATTGCGCCCCCGTATGACGTGGTCAATACCGAAGAAGCCAAATCGCTCGTTCAGGGCCGTCCATACAGTTTTTTGCACATTTCCAAGCCGGAAATCGACTTACCCGAAGGAACTGATCCCTATGCCGGGGAAGTTTATGCCAGGGGTGCCAAAAATCTTCAAGATCTGATCGACAAGGGCATATTAAGCCGTGATAAGCAGCCTTGTTACTATCTCTATCGCCTGGTAATGAATGGTCATACCCAGATCGGTCTGGTGGCGGTAGCTTCTGTGGCGGATTACAACAGCAACCGCATTCGCAAGCATGAATTCACGCGACCGGACAAGGAAGAAGACCGGATTAAACAGATCGATGCCCTGAACGCCCAGACCGGTCCGGTATTTCTGACCTACCGTCATAACGATAGCGTGGATAAACTGACAGAACGAATTACCCAAACCGAGCCGTTGTATGATTTGACTGCTGCCGACGGGGTACAGCATACCTTCTGGATCATCGACCAGCCTGATGACATCACTTATCTGACCGATACGTTCGATGCGATGGACTGTCTGTATATTGCGGACGGACACCATCGCTCTGCTGCAGCCTCACGTGTTGCAGATATGCGTAATGGCGGGAATGGGCAGGCCAGTCATGATTATTTTCTCTCGGTGATCTTTCCTGATAACCAGATGAAAATTCTCGACTATAACCGGGTTATCAGAGACCTGAATGGCTTGTCGCAAGAACAGTTTCTTGAACGGCTGGGCTCAGCATTTAATATTCAGCCTGTTAAGGGGCAGTGTAAACCGGGGAAATCGGGTGAGTTCGGTATGTACCTCGCCGGCCAGTGGTACCGTCTTGCCATACATGCGGATCGAATCCCGCAACAGGATCCTGTCGGCCGCCTGGACGTCAGCCTGTTACAGAACAACCTGATTCAGCCGGTGCTTGGCATTGATGACCCGCGCCGCGATACACGGATCGATTTCGTTGGCGGAATACGAGGTCTGAAAGAGCTGGAAAAACGGGTCGATAGCGGCGAGATGCAGGTCGCCTTTGCGCTTTATCCCACCAGCCTGGCTGATCTTATGGCGGTGGCGGATGCCAATGAAGTCATGCCGCCCAAATCAACCTGGTTCGAACCCAAGCTGGCTGACGGGCTGGTTTCACACGTTCTGGACTAGAACGCTTCTTCGAAGTCGAAATCGAGCTCGGCTCTCGGTTCCTGCAGGAAATGCCCCTGAATAAAGTCGATGCTGCATTGCCAGAGCACAGCCAGGCTGTTGGCGTCCTCGACGGCTGCAGCTATAACTCGCATGTTGCGCTCTCCAGCTTCGGAGGCGATCTCCTTGACCTTGTCCTGGTTCTCGACATTCTGGGCCAGATTGAGAATCAGGCTGGGGTCGACCTTGATAAAGTCGACGGGTAACTGCTTCATAGCCTGTAATACATTCGGTTCCTTGCCGTAATTTTCCAGTGCAGTCTTGGCATTCAATTGCTTGAAGGCATTGACGAACATCTTGGCCGGATTGAGATTATTGAGGGCTGTTTCCTCACTGATTTGGAATATCATGTTGGTGATATTGGCCCGCATAGCTTTGATTCGCTCGGATACCCAGGGCAGAAATTCCGGGTCGATCAGGGAGCCCTGCGAAATCTTGATAAAGAAACGGGTGTCTTTTTGTTGCTTGGTGCGATCTGCAATTACATGGAAAGTGGAGGCAATCACCCAGCGGTCAATATATTTCATCAGATCTGTCTGATTGGCGGCCGGCAGAAAATCCTTGGCCGGGATTTCGTTGTTTTCTTCATCCAGCATGCGAACCAGCACTTCGTAATGTTCACCCGATTCGCCGTGCAGACTGACAATCGGCTGGAACAGAAGCTTGAATTGATTGTTTTTCAGAGCTTCCTTGATTCGATGTGACCAATGGGCAACCTGTTCCTGCTCTTCCAGATCTTCTACCGCAGGATTGTAGATGGCGTAGCGATTGCCGCCTTCCTTTTCCGCTTTATGCACGCCCTTGACTGCGCGATTGAGAGCATCCTGGCTGTTCTTGACCGTCTCATTGATGTGCGCGAGGCCAATACTGGCCTTGGGACTGACCAGTTTACCGTTGACATCAGAGGAGTGATCGCTGATCAGTTTGACCAGTCCGCCGGAAATTTTTTCCGCCTGCTTGATATCGCTGCCGGAAAGCAGCAAAGTAAAATGGTGTCCTTCGAAGCGGGCAAGTACTCCCATCTTGCCTATCTTGCTTTTGAGCATGTTGGCAATATCAGTCAGGAGCAAATCGGCGCCGGAGATGCCGTGAGTTTCCTTAAGTTTCTCGAAATCATCGACAACTATATATAAAAGCGCACCCTGGGCCTTATCTTCGATGGTCTGGGAAATAAGCTTGTCAACCTGTTCCAGGAAATAGTTGCGATTGTACAGGCCGGTTAGCAGATCTTGTTTGCTCAGGACACTGAGTTGTTTTTCCAGTTCCTTGGTGTTGGATTGATCTCGAATAATGATCTGTGAGCAGGCCTCGCCTTCCATACTGGCCGGTGAAAATTCCATGGTAATTTTGAATTTGTCACCTTCCAGTGTCTGCCCGTGTACATCCAGGGTATCATCCGTACTTTGGCCCTTGGCATATTTACGCAGAAATTCCTTCAGTTTGGAGTGATCCTCGCTGGTTACCATGTCCAGGATCGGTACACCCTCAATATCATCCAGAGTGTCATAGCCAAACATCTTCAGATACGCGTTATTGGCATAGATATGCATACCATCATGCACATAGGAAATCGCATCACGGGAGCTGTCTATCAGATCTCGGGCGCGTTTTTCCGATTCACGCAGCATTTTTTCATTGCGTCGTAGACCACGCCGGTTTTTCAGGTCCTGTACTTCACGATTGACTATATGTTTCAGACGGTCGGTCTTGCCCAACTCGATACTGTCTCGCGCGCCTACCTGAAGTGCCTCCATGGCGCTATCCTGCTGACCCAGGTCAGTGACTACAATGACAGGAATGTCGCGTCCGGATTTGACAATAAATTCGACAGCCTGACGTGCGGTAATCAGGGGCGTGGCCTGCTTGCACAGAATGAGATCGATAGGATTGTCTGCCAGGGCCTTTTCGATGTCTTCTTCATCTTCGACACGAATGTCACGGATGATCTGCCCGGCATTACGCAGACTCTTGATCAACCCTT
>JASFNY010000050.1:0-9086 GCA_050116795.1 Thiohalophilus sp. | reverse complement strand
CATGATGCTATCCCCCGGGGCATGCGCGGGACCCATGTGACGGACTTCGAAGTGCAGGCCACCCATTTCAAAGTTGTAGGTCTTGTCAAAGGTGGTGTCCGGCGGGACCAGGTAAGTATTCTCATCGACCCATGGGAACAGGGCTTCGCGACGTTGCTCCAGCCGGCGCTGGGCCGCCTCGCCCTGGCTGGCACGATCGCCACCGATATACCCGAGCGCCAGTCGCTGGGCGACCACCTCGGGACTGCCGGCATACTGGTCGAAGGCCTGCAGACCGTAGATATGATCGGCGTGATAATGACTGATGATGATCTTCTTGACCGGCTTGTCGGTCACCTCACGGATACGCTGAAGCATGCGATAACCCAGTGCGGGAGTCCCCAGCGCGTCAAACACGACCACGCCCTCGTCGGTGACAACGAAACCGGCGTTGGAGGTATGTCCCTCGTTGTTCGAGCCCGGCACACCGGATTCACCGATAATATAGTAAACCGGTGCATCGGGGACCTTGTGCAGCTCGAAGGGCAGCGTTACCGTGCCATAAGGTGTGTCAACCGGTGCAGCCAGCACCGACAGGCTGAACAGGAACAAAAATACCGCTAGCAAACGTCTCACAATGACTCCTTGGTATCAGGCAAACTTTTTCGACAGCGTATTATAAAGCCAACCGAAGATGGCACCACCTATTGCACCATCGATAAATGCATAGATCGCAACCAGTACGACAGAGCCGATACCGGTGCCGGCCTGGTACCCTGGATAAATAGAAGCCACGAGTTGAAGGAATGCCGCACCATAGCCCGTCCAGATCAGGTTGGCGATGGCCACCAGCAGTACCGCACCGCCCCATAAAAGACCGGTGGTAAGCATAAGTGCACGTAGATTGAATTGCATGATCTCCTCCTTGGCTTGTTGGTCAGCCCTGGTTTTGCAGAAATTCTGTTCAAATTTAGATAATCGATCCGGCACCAAGTTCCCGTTGGCGAATAGCAGCTTGCAAAACCCCTGAAGGAAATGTCAATCCGGAACGATGTTTATGGTTCTTTTGGTGTTGCGACCAGCACTTCGGACGGCACGCAATAACGGGTTACTTTTTGAGTATATTCTACCATCCAGTGGCTTTCGTCGAGACTGGATGCAAGGCGAATCGGGCGACAGCCACCAACCAGTGACGGTCTGAGCCAGTACAATCCACACCAGATTGATATGAGAATCCTGGTACGCAGGTTGAATCCCGGGGTCAGGCTGATCAGGGCGAGTTTGCCGCCCGGCACCAGCACTCGCCGGGCTTCATCAAGGAAACGGTGGATGTCCCAGGTCGACAACAGATCCAGTACATATGTGGACACCACCCGGTCAACCGAGTTGTCTTCAAGGGGAAACTGTATCGGCCCCAGCGATTCGATCAGCTCCACCCGCCCGGCAAACGTCGACAATCGCTCCCGCGCCAGGTTGAGCATGGTTGAACTGATATCTACCCCCACATACCGGGCCTCTGAAGGTAACAGGTCTCCCAGCAGACGATGGGCAAATCGCCCTGTACCGCAACCGAATTCAAAAACATTTTTCGCTTCCTCGAACCCGGCATGCGCGACCAACTCATCCAGCGCAGCGTCTTCATAAAAAGCCTGGCTGTCCTGCTTTTTGCCAAAGTGATCGTAGAAATGACGCGCTCGCGAATATGACAGGATCATATTTTGTCCGAATTTTCCCGGTAGGATTTACAGATGGTCTGTAAAAACCCGAGCAGAGTTTCATCGGGTGAAGCAGGCATGCAAACAGCCTCGCAAGGCAATACAAATTGACCCGAGTTTGAATCGCAGGTCCCCTCCGCTGGTTTCACAGAGGCACTACCGAAATCTGCAGGATCGGGATACGCACTGGCGTAAAAGACAGGTAGATCGAAGAGTCCATATCTCCTCCATGGGATAAGGCCAATCCAAATGCACAAGTCCTAATAGTAGAGTAAAACGCGGGATATAAAAGACAGCTAAACAGTACGTCTTCACTGAACAGGTAGAAAAGAGAGAGTTCTGATTATTTCTCAGGCGGGACAGAGAACGAGGCCGGCACCCATACAGGCGCCATGTTAACGGGAGCGATTATTCCAGATCCTGGCGATCGCCCGGTCCGTACCGAGAAAGCCTACAACAGCACAAACCAGGCCGATGGCCAGAAACACCAGGATCGGTAAGAAATACGCGAAACTACCCTGGTAAATCGAAGCCGCGATCGAACCGCTGGCCAACACCAGAAACAGAACCCCGACCACAATCAATATCTTGCGGTGCATCGGCTTGTAATTGTATTCACCGCCACCCTGCTCGAAATATTGCAGGATGAACCAGAACAGTTTTCGCAATTGTGCTTTCATAGGTATTCAGGCTGAATAAATTCAGGGTTATTGTACCGCAACCGGGCTCTAAAATCAGACTCAGAGCCTGTTTTTCCATCTCTACTTTCAGTTTATATTTGAATCTAAATGACAATTCGAATATGTCTGGTTAGCAGAACTAACAGGTTCATGACATGAGCAACACACCATCAGTACCCGCTATTCCCAAATATCTGGGCTACGCCGGCTTGATACCCTTTCTGGGATTATCTGCCGGTTTATGGTTTATCCCTCAACAATACGAAAGTAGCATCAGCCTGGCACTGTTGGCTTATGGTGCCGTAATTTTATCTTTCATGGGTGCCATACACTGGGGTGTCGCCATTGAGCTTGAGAACACCCTGCAGAAAATGCAGCTGGGCTGGAGTGTTGTCCCCGCGCTGATCGGCTGGGTAGCCCTGTTATTACCGGTAATTTATGGCTACTCAATATTGATCATCGCTTTTTCTGCATTGTGTATAGTTGACTCTTATATGACCAAACAAAAAGCCATGCCGCCCTGGTATCCACGTCTGCGTGTTCCCCTTACCGCAGTGGTTGTTCTTTCACTGATCTCCGCGCAAGTCGCGGTTGCGCTGGGATAATTAATCAGGCGTAAAGATTATGCAGATTGGGATTTTGATCATCGGTGACGAAATATTGTCCGGCCGACGCCAGGACAAACATCTTGCCCATGTTATCGACACCCTGGCCAGGCGCAATCTCACCCTCGCCTGGGCACGGTACGTAGGAGATGATGAAACCAACCTGGTAGACAGCTTTCGCGATATCTCGGCACGCGGCGATCTATGTTTCAGCTTTGGCGGCATCGGGGCCACTCCGGACGACCTGACCAGGCAGTGCATGGCCAGGGCACACGATCTGCCGATAGTTCGCCATCCCGGGGCCGTCGAAGAAATCGAGGCCCAGTTCGGTGAGCGGGCCTACCCCAACCGAATCCTGATGGCGGACCTGCCTGTGGGTGCGAACCTGATTCCCAACCCGAAGAACCGCATTCCCGGTTTCTCACTGGGCCATGTCCATTGTCTTCCCGGTTTCCCGGAAATGGCCTGGCCGATGCTTGACTGGGTTATGCAGCACCACTATCCCGATCTCAAGGGTGTCGAGTACTCGCAATACATTATGAAAATACATAACACCCATGAAAGCGAACTCATTCCCTTGCAGGAAGCGATACAAAACAATTACCCGACACTCAAAATCTCAAGCCTGCCGAGATTCCTTGAAAACGGTCAACCCGAAGTCGAACTGGCTGTCAAAGGCGATGTAGCCGCGGCCAGTGCAGCCCGTGATGAGATAACAGCCGCGTTGCGAGAGCGCGGTCTGGAAGTATCAATGCTGTAAATCAAAACCGGGAATCAAAAATAGACAGCTTCAAACTCGAGCATTAACTCGTCGTCCCGGTACAAACGCAGGGTTTCTCCCTGAATAACGTAGCGATTTACCTTCCCCAATGCTGACAGGTAGCGCGATTCAATCTGCATCCCATCAACGCAGGCACGCAGGGTCGCCGCCAGGTGCTGGAAACGCAGACTGTTCGCATCGGTTTCATAATGGCCGGTAAACATATTGCAGCCACCAGAGCCTTTGGCAATATTATCCTTCACAACCAGGATTAAATGCGGTTCACGGTTTTTGCTTTTATGCTCATACGCTTGATCGGCAAACGAGACCAGTTTCCAGTAGGTATTTACCAATGAAGCATTCGGCTTTACCGGCGATCGGGCAACATGCTTGAGCATTATATCGACAGTATTGCCTGCCCCTCGCGTAATCACAGGGTAAAGCGTATCAGTAGTGAACAACAGCCGACCTTCATGTCGAATAATTGCACGCACGGCATAACTCATCCGCGGATCAATATCCTTGCTGTCGTATTCCAGCACGAACGATATGGGCGGTACCGACGGGTTCTCGATGACCTGATGCGCCAGCGTGCGGGCTTTTGCATCCGCTCGCGATACGTCAAGCAATGATACCTCGACCACGGAGCCTGGAGGCAACATCATTCTTTCCCGATAAAATACTTTACCGGTAACCTGTTGCATGCTCTCATCACTGGCATCATTTTCGCCGGCAGCCCCGACCGTACAACCCGTGGCGATAATAAGAACAGCTATCAGAAATAACTTGTCCAATTGTATCTTCACAGATTTCATGAGTGCCTCCTGGCGTGTCAGGCATAACTATCTGAGGAACTATATCGGGCCGATCTCCGAGGTGCAGTTCGGGCAGCGTGTCGCCTTGATGGAAATCGTGCTGAAACAACGTGGGCACTCGCGGGTCACGGGAGAAGCCTCGGGTTCTTCCTGCGATTCACGCAGACGATTGATACTCCTGACCAGCAAAAAGACTGCAAAAGCCACGATCACGAAACTGACCACGGCATTTATAAACAGGCCGTAGTTGATGGTGACCGCCCCGGCCGCCTGAGCTTCGGTCAGCGTGGCATACGGTCCCGGTACGTTACCCTGCTGCAGGGTAACGAACATGTCCGCGAAGTCTACTCCACTCAGCAACAGCCCGACCGCAGGCATGATTACATCCGAGACCAGGCTCTTGACGATCGTCCCGAACGCCCCGCCGATAATGATCCCCACGGCCATGTCCACCACGTTGCCACGCAACGCAAATTGCTTGAATTCGTCAAGAACACTCATTCGGATGCTCCTGTGAAAAAAGAAAAATCAACCTGCCCTGTTTTTATCTTATTTTTGCAGAACAGGAGTATTATTGCCCGGACGGCGGTTCGAGCTTGTTCAGTTTCTCATCGAACATGGCCACCAGCAATAACTCGCCATTATCAGCAACCCGAAATTGGCCATAACGGGCTGGTTGATAAATGCTGGCATGCCCCTCCTGAAAGAAAAAGGCATTGGTAGCAAATTTTACCCTGCCATCCCGTACCCGGTAACGCATCAGCAGCTCATCTTTCGACAACTTTCCACCTTCGTACAATCCCTGGAAAGTACCGACGTGTTTGTCATCCAGCTTGACTACGACATAGCCATCACCCGCTTTTACATCTTGCTGCCAGCGACCAGGTTGCTTGTGTTTGGGCAAGGCTTTGTACACATCACGTGCCACCTGGAACTGTAGCGCCATGTAATCCCCCTGCATCAGGGAACGGGGATCTCGCGGCGCCAGCTCGAGATAAACGACCTTACCCTCGGCAAGATGTTTTTCTTTGCCGGCTATCGACCAGTTGACCACGGCCAGCACAACTAGCATCGCCAGCAAGGCGATCTTGCCAGTCATTTTTCACCCCCCGGAACAGCGGACAAGAAATGAAGCATCGCCCAGCGCGCGAGTAACAGAAGCACCCCGGTCGCCAGCAGGATTTGCGACTTGTTCAACAACGAGATATCGAGCAGGTAATAATAGGCTGACAGGTAAAACAACAGGGATACGATACCCAGAACCAGCAGAATTCGATTACCTATGGCAAAACCCAGCAGAACAATGACACTCCCCATACTGATTCCCTTTGCTTCGAGAGAAACCAGGGATACCAGCAACGTCACTGCCAGCACCAGTAGTGAAAATCGTTCCTGCAGCCTGTGCTGGTAACGCTGCAACAGTTGCCAGACGACATACAGGATCACCGCGACTGACAATAGCTCCCCCATCCAGGGCTGGATGAATGTCCCGGTTGTAGATGAATGGCTCAAGTACATGCCATGATAATCGTATAGCATGGAACCCTTCAGAGGTATGAGGGCGAAGATCAGGCCATAACCAAGGGGTTTCAATCGATCCAGGTATTGTGAATAACGAAACAGGTTCAGCCAGATCCAGGCGGCCAGGAAAAGTACCACGCTGCCGAACACATAGGGTATGTGTGCTTCTGCCAGGCTCATTCCCATCGCCGAGGCAGCCATAAACGAGGAAAACACCCGATGAATGAAATTGGGCATAACGTAGGCCAGAACTGCCTGCAATAACGCGATCAGCAACCAGAATAACACTTGACGATTATCCCAGCCGAGAATATCAAACAGAGCCCAGACAAATAAAAACTGGCCGGCCAGGCTGGCCGCGAGCGCAAGATGTTCCACGAACTCGTTTTTAGGCATGCGTAATACGGCATAGGCGGCCGCCATCAGGCCTCCTCCTACCACCAGGGAGGCAGTGCCGGATTCAAATACCAGCCAGAATGCCGAACCCAAAAAGCCAATGATGAATATTGCAGCAATCCAGCCGGAAAACCCGGTAAGAACTTTCATGTACCAGGGTGTTTCCTGTTCTTCCAATGTTGGCGCATCGCCTTCCACCAGGTCGGCATCTTTCAATTTCTTCCACAGGATCGATTCACTCATGCCTGCCACCTGTGATGAACTTTCTTCAGCCAGATGATAGAAACAGCACCCATGCCTATCACCAGAAAGGCCATTATCAGCAAGGCGCCAGTCGCCTCAGCTTGCATAAGAAGATGCTTGGAGAGGAAACTGGTCACAACGATGATCGCCGACAGGCAACAACCGGTTAACATGAACAGATCACGAATCAGGAACTGGTAGATGTATACCATGGCGACAATCCATATCAGCCACATGAATCCGGCGACAGGGGTGACATCTTCCCAGTCAAAAATTGCCATCATGGTCAGCCAGGTAATCGCATAACCGGCGACGACGGCAATCAAACGCACCGCCCAGCGTTGATCCAGCCATGTCCAGCGCCGTGCTGCCAACTCCCATAGCGCCTGGGCCAGGATATTGAACAGAAACAGTCCCCAGAGCATGCCAGTGCCCCAGTGGAACAACAGACCAAAGCCGGCGGGGAAAGCACGAAAATAAAGTATGATGCTCAGATTCACCAGCGCGAGCCAGACAATCCATAAAACACTGAAACGTCCGACCAGCACCCAGGGCAAACTCAGTAACGCCCAGTTCATAAACAGTTGCCAGGGATCGGCACCGGTCTGATAGGTCTGACCATATAGCGCCAGTAAAACCCCGAGGAAAATCGTCGCGGCCACGAGTGAAACCTGGCCAACAACACGTCGCTCACCAAGCTTCCAGTAACCCAGGACAGCAAGGACTATCAGCACTTCCACCATCCCGAATTTGGCGAAACGGCCGATATCGTCCCAGTTATAGGCGATGAAAAACATAACGGAAAAAACCAGCGATAGACTGCCAAGCCAGAGCAGCAGAAGATCGATAAAATTTCGCCAGGATTGTTTAAGTGGAGTGATTCCCGCTACAGCGACAGCCTGTTCCACCTTCCCTGGCGGGATTTTGCCCTGCTCGATTAACTCAACGAGCGTGTGATAATCCGATGACATGAAATTATTATAGGTAATCACATACCAGGTTCAACATGATTTTTTATCTTCGCTCGGGGATTACCGGATAGAGGGTGGAGTGCACCATGCCTGCATGGCGTTTTCCATAGCGATCGGGTACATCCTGTGTCCAGTCACCGGGAATCACCAGCGGAATAACGAGCAAGACACGCAGGATAATACGTCTTACACGGGTCGCTTTGCGCACATCCATGTTCAATCCTGCCTGGACTTCGGAAATGCTGATGGGTGTCACACCTGTATGTTTGCGTTTCAAAGACCAGACAATAAGCGCGATACCAATAATGCTCATACCGATATTGAATCCCTGCCCCGGTGGCAGGCCGAACAGTTCCGTGCGGTAATCCCTGAAAAAATCGATAAAGATTCGAAAAAACCCGTAGCCGAACAAAAAGACACCGAGTAACAGGCCGCGTGGCGGATGAAAGCGGCGCAGGTAAAGCAGGATCGGAATCAATATCAGGTTCTTCAGACCGTCATACAGGACAACCGGATGGCGGTAACCCTCGGCATCCGGAAACTGGACTGCCCACCAGACATCGGTAACGCTACCGACAATCTGCCCGTCGACAAAGTTTCCCAGGCGGCCCAGCCCCATAATCAACGCGGCCGGAATAACCAGCTCATCAGCCAGTGAAAGGAAACTCTTTCGATTCAAGCGGCTGAACAGCCAGGCACCGAGCGTGCCGCCCAGTAAAATGCCATGTGTCGACATTCCTCCCAGCCAGATCCAAAAGATGTGCGCCGGGTGTGCACTGTAATAGGCCGATTCGTAAAAGATGACTTCGACTGCCCGACCGCCGATCAGTACGCCTGCCGCCATGTAAATCGTCAGGTTGTACACCTGGCGCACGTCCATGGACAACGTGTCACGTACAGTCCGTAGCCAGTGGAACAGGCCCAGAAAACCCAGCGTGTAGGTCAGCCCATACCACCATAGGTACATACCACCGATCTGGCCTATCACGGGGTCAATGTTATGTACGAATGGCCCGGGCATTGGAGATTCGATTATGTATTGAACGGATCAGGCTAATGAAAAAGTCCGTGAAATGTGCCTCGCCATCACTAGGCTGAAACTTCTGTGCCCAGTCCAGACCTGTCCGTTGACGTGTTTTCAACGAAAGTTGCTTTTACCCGTTTTGAGACGAGCATATACGGTACCCAGATCATCGATGAGACCAGGGAACGCGCGAACTCTTTGGTCGTGTCAGGATCAAACACCGGTTCATTGGGCATGATAAATGTGACTAGCCATGAATCCAGCGGAATGAATACCAGCGTGAGCAGTGCCAGTGCGATATAAACTTTGGGGAACAAAAAATGCTTTTTGAAAAACAGGTATATCAGGACCAGGGAAGCAATAGCCATCAACGCATT
>JASFNY010000049.1:0-9101 GCA_050116795.1 Thiohalophilus sp. | reverse complement strand
CAGCCGATACGGCCATCCACGTGATGGGTATCACTTTTACTGTCTACTCAGAAGAAGAAGGTTCGATCGACCGCGCCTGGCCGTTCGACATCATTCCCCGAATTATTGATCGCAATGAATGGCAACAGGTTGAAGCCGGTCTCAAGCAACGGGTCCAGGCCCTGAACCTGTTTATCGATGATCTCTATCACGATCAGAAGATCGTCAAGGACAAAATATTTCCCAAAGAGTTACTCAAAGACTCGAAGAATTTCCGCCCCCAGTGCAAGGGCATCGACCCGCCGCACGGTGTCTGGGCGCATATCTGCGGATCCGATCTGGTGCGTGACCAGGACGGAACCATGTATGTCCTGGAGGATAATCTGCGGGTTCCTTCCGGCGTCTCCTATATGCTGGAGAACCGCCAGATAATGAAACGGGTATTCCCCGAGCTGTTCGAAAATTACAATATTCTTCCAGTCGATGATTATCCTTCACAGCTATACGACATGCTCGCCTCGCTGGCGCAACATGGAGTAGAACAGCCCGAGATCGTGGTCCTGACGCCAGGGATCTACAACTCGGCCTATTTCGAGCATTCCTATCTCGCTCAGCAGATGGGCGCTGAACTGGTGGAAGGTTCCGACCTGGTGGTTGACAAGAATGACATGGTCTATATGCGAACCGTTGAGGGATTGTCCCGGGTCGACGTGATCTATCGCAGAATCGATGACCTGTTTCTGGACCCTGAAGCTTTCGATCCCGACTCAATGCTCGGGGTACCGGGCCTGATGCGGGCCTGGAAGGCAGGCAATGTAGCATTGGCCAACGCTCCCGGGGCCGGCGTCGCTGATGACAAGGTCGTCTATTCGTACGTACCGGATATCATTCGTTATTATCTGGATGAAGAACCGCAGATTGACAACGTGCCGACCTTTCGCTGTTTCAACAAGAGTGAGCGGGATCATGTGATTGAGAACATTGCCAAGCTGGTTGTTAAACCGGCCAATGAGTCAGGTGGTTATGGCATGTTGATTGGTCCCCATGCCAGCCAGGAAGAGCGCGACAAGTTTGTCAACCTGATACGTCGTGATCCACGTAATTACATTGCCCAGCCGATGTTGTCATTGTCCACGGCACCCACCCTGGTAGGTAATCGTGTCGAGCCAAGACATCTGGATCTGCGTCCGTTTATTCTCAGCGGCGAAAAAACCTATGTAACGACCGGCGGCCTGACCCGGGTCGCGCTGCGAAAAGGTTCGACCGTGGTCAACTCTTCACAGGGTGGTGGGAGCAAGGACACCTGGATTGTCGATATGGAGTCAGGCTGATGATGCTCTCGCGTGTCGCCAATAACATTTACTGGATGGCCCGTTACATTGAACGGGCGGAAAACACCGCACGCCTGATTAATGTTAACAGTCACTTGTTGCTGGACCTGCCAAAACGGGTGCGGCTGGGCTGGGAACCGATTATGGAGATTCTGGGTAATCAGGAGCTGTTTTACCAGAATCATGATACTGCCGAAGAACGGCAGGTGATTCGCTTTATTGTCAGCGATCAGAGTAACCCTGGTTCGATCATTAACTCATTACGGCAGGCCCGGGAAAATGCCCGAACCATTCGCGATATCATTCCGCGTGAAGCCTGGGAACAGGTCAATCAGAACTATCTGCGGGCAAAGGAACAGGCCTCCAGCAGCCTGGGGCGCCGCAAGCGTGACGATTTTTTGCGGCAGGTGATTCAGGGAGCTCAAACCGTAACGGGCATGCTGGCAGGAACAATGACCCATGATGAGGGTTACGATTTTCTGCGTATGGGACGCAACCTCGAACGCGCCGATATGACAACCCGCATAGTCGATGTGCGCTCGGCGTCGCTGTTGCCGGAGATGAGCGAAGATCTCAGCCCGTTTGAAAATATCCAGTGGGTGAGCGTTCTGAAGTCACTCACCGCCTATCAGATGTATCGGCGTGAGATGCGGATCCAGGTTCGACGTCCTGATGTATTGCGTTTCCTGTTGCAGGAACGACGCTTCCCTCGAGCGTTCTATCACACTATCGGCGAGGTGGAGAACTGTTTGCAGCATCTGCCACATAATGAAAAGCCCCTCAAGATTCTGACCCGTTTGCAGAAAAAAGTCCTCGCTGCCAAGCCGGAGAAATTGCGTCAGGAGGAACTGCATGGTTTTGTTGATGACATGCAACTCGGCCTGGCCAAATTGCATGAGCAAATTACAAAAAGTTATTTCTGAGTTTTTTGTCCAGGATCAAGATACGACTGTCGTTGCATCAGTAATATTAATTTAATACTGAATTATTTTTTAGGAGGACGCCATGCTGGGCGAAAAACACGATTTGATCCATGAATTCCCCGAATACAAGGATCGGATTCATGAACTCAAAATGAACGATCCGCATTTCGCAAAATTATTCGATGAGTATACCGAGCTCGAACATGAAGTGCGTCGCATCGAGGAAGGAAATGAGACCCCCTCGGATGAATATACCGAGGAAATCAAGATGCGCCGCGTCAAACTCAAGGATGAGCTTTATGCCATGCTCAAACAGGATTGACCGTCAGGCAGCAGAATAGACAATCCGCATGGGTAATCCATAACGATCCATTGGCGGCGGATCGGGCAGACTGAGCAGTCTGTTATTCTCCTGTGCGGCCGCAACCGCCAGCACCATGGCATCGATGACATCATCTTTCTGTAATTCAGAGCGGGGATGACGGGTCACGGCATCCTCAAAGATCTCCCGGGAATCACCCAGGTGTGCCGTCAGCAGGGCCAGGCGTTCTGCCTGGCCCTCACTGGATTTTTTCGGGCTGCTCATTGGCTGGCAATTATTCAGCACATAAAAAGCAACCTCTGGATGCGATTCATACACTTTCGGCGCCCATTCAGTGTGTTGTCTGAGAAATTCGTCGACCTCCCGAATCTTGGGGCAGATATTCCAGGCCTGTAGAGTGATCCGTGTACCGGTTTGCCGGGCATTGATGTCACAAGCGCTGGCATAATCATGTGCATAAACCGCATCCCGTACCGGTGTCGAAAACACGCTGGTATGGCGTAAAGGAGTGAGCAATCGCCGGGCAAGTTGATCGCATTCGCGCTTGTGCCCGTCAGCCAGCCCGATAGGAATATCGATCAGGATCCGGGAAAATTCTTTCGCATCGGTCAGCAGGTGCTGCAATGAACTGGCCAGACGAGTCTGCCAGCCCGAGGCTGTTTTGATAACTGCGAACCAGCCGGCGCGACATCCATCGATTCCCATGATACTCGCCATAAATTACTGCCGTGTCGAAATGATCCTGAAAGGCAGTTCAGGATGAAAGTTCTCTTGTAGCCAGCAGGGTATCAAGTTCTGACAGCTCGCTGATCGGTGGCTGGCATTGGGTGCCGGAGCAGGGATAGGCTGTCACGGTTTCTTCAGTGGACCGGCGTTCGGCCAGTAGTCCGGGAAGATTTTCGGCATCGTCGGGTATGGCAAAGCAAATCCGGGACGGGTTAAAGCCGCTGCTACAGCGGGATTGCCACTCCTGCATGGCTTCACGCTTTCCGCGCAGAATGATCAGTTGCGGCGGGTTCAGGTGTTCCTCCAGAGCCTGAAGCAGGGCACAGTGGGCATAGGGCATCTGGCTGATACTCGACCAGGCCATTTGCAGGGTACGCTCTGCGGACTCTAGATATCGTGTTTCACCGAGCAGGTGTCCCAGTCGTTGCAGTAGACAGGCTGCCACCCCATTGCCAGCGGGGGTCGATTCATCAAAGGTCGGTTTGGGACGATGAAACAATTGTTCGTGATCATCGGCGGTAAAATAAAAACCGCCATTGTCCCGGTCTTCGAAATGTTCAAGCAATGCCTCGGCAAGTTGCACGGCAAAGGCGAGATCCCGGTCGCGCCATTCGGCCTGCAACAGTTCCAGCAGGCCATCAATCATGAATGCGTAATCATCCAGATAGGCCATCAGGTGGGCCTTGCCGTCCTTGTAGGTGGCCAGCAGGCGTTGATCCACGAACAGGGTATCGTGAATAAAGTCTACCGCGCGCTGGGCTGACTTGATGAAATCCGGACGTTGCAGATATCGGCCGGCACTGGCCATGCCCTTGATCATCAGTCCGTTCCAGGCCGTGAGAATTTTTTCGTCACGGCCGGGTCGCAGCCGGTGTTCGCGATGGCTGAACAGCCTGGCACGTGAGGCTTGCAATCGTTGATAGGCCTCGTCGTTGCTGATCGACAGGCGCCCGGCGATCGTATCCAGCGGAGTAAACACATGCAGGTGCCAGTGCCCTTCGAAGTTGGCCTCACGATCCAGACCGTAATACGGGGCGATGACGGCATACTCTTCATCGCTGAGCAGCGCTTTTGCCTCTGCGGGTGTCCATATATAAAACTTGCCTTCCTCGCCTTCACTGTCGGCATCCAGCGTAGAATAGTAGCCCCCTTCGGGCGATTGCATCTCGCGTATCACCCACTCTCCGGTTTCCAGCGCGATACGCCTGAAGGCATTGTCACCCAGCGCCTGAAAAGCCTCTGTATAGAGCTGCAATAATGGACCATTGTCGTACAGCATTTTCTCGAAATGCGGAATCATCCATTTTTCGTCTACCGAGTAGCGATAGAAGCCGCCGCCAAGCTGATCATAGAGTCCACCACTGCCCATGCCGTGCAGGGTCATGCGCAGCATATCTCGCGCCTGGTCGTCCTCCTGGTTGTTGATGGCCGTCGTAAACCAGTGACGCAACAGGCGCTCCAGGTTGGAAGGGTGTGGAAACTTGGGTGCCTGACCAAACCCGCCATAAGTCGCATCATAGTTCCGGGCAAGCTGGTGTCGCGCGGCGTCCAGCGGGGCACTGTCCAGTTGGCCGGGCTTTCCGCCCTCGGGTAGCATCTGTTGCATGGCTTGCGCCAGGGTGTGATTTTGCTGGCGAATGTCTTCCTCGTGTTCGCGATAGAAGGCCTCGACTTTGTGCAGGACATCGGTAAACGGGGGCATGCCATGGCGGGCATCTTTGGGAAAGTAGGTCCCGGCAAAAAAGGGCGTGTGATCATCCGGGGTCAGTACCACGTTCAGGGGCCAGCCCCCTGCGCGCTGGTTGAGTAACTGAAAAGCCGTCTGGTGGATCTTGTCCAGGTCCGGCCTCTCTTCCCGATCCACCTTGATATTCACAAACAACTCATTCATCACCTGTGCCACGTCCGGATCCTCAAAGGACTCATGGGCCATGACGTGACACCAGTGACAGGCTGAGTAGCCGATTGAGAGCAGAATGGGTTTGTTCTCGTCGCGGGCCTTTTGCAGGGCTTCGGGACCCCACGGATACCAGTCGACGGGATTATCCGCATGTTGTAACAGGTACGGGCTGGTTTCGTTGGCCAGATGATTGCTGTGACTCATGAGAGTTCCTGTTCAGGGTTTATTCCTGACAATGGTTGTCAACTATATCGCAAAACGGTGGTACCTGTCGCCCTTGCACAAACGGCACAACATTCTGTAGGTTAGGCAGCTGTTTCCCAGAGGATAAGAAGCCATCGTGACAGAAGCCAGCTCGCGCCAGCTTCGCCTGAAAAAGCGTGAAGAACGGCGCCTCAAGACAGGCCACCTGTGGGTTTACAGCAACGAGGTGGATGTCAAAACTACCCCGTTGACAGAGATTGCCCCGGGTGAACAATTGCCGGTCACAGATTACCGTGGGAATGTGCTGGGTTCGGCCTATGTCAATCCCAACAGTCTGATCTGCGCCCGATTGTTCAGTCATCGCCCTGATGCGCAGCTCGATGCCGATCTGATTCGTTCCCGCCTGAAGCGTGCCCTGCAGTTTCGGCATGAATTGTTTGCCGCGCCGCACTATCGCCTGGTTTATGGTGAAAGCGATGGCCTTCCCGGCCTGGTGGTGGATCGTTTTGATCGGGTACTGGTAGTCCAGATCACCACGCTGGGGATGGACGTATTGCGTGATACCGTCATCGAGGTGCTCGATAGCCTGTTACAGCCCGATGTTATTTATCTGCGCAATGACGGCGGGGCTCGGGAGCTGGAAGGACTCGAACGCTACACCGAGATCGCCAAGGGTGACATGCCGGAACAAATTGAAGTGGTGGAGAACAGAGTCAGGTTCCAGGTACCTCTGGCACAAAGCCAGAAGACCGGCTGGTATTTCGATCATCGACTGAATCGCTTGCGCTGCCAGGCCTATGCCCCCGGCAAGCGGGTGCTGGATGTCTTTTCCTATGTCGGTGCCTGGGGTGTGCAGGCTCTTCAGGCCGGTGCCAGCGAGGTGGTCTGTGTCGATGCCTCGAAAGAGTATCTGAATGTGGCACGCCAGAATGCCGAATCTCTTGATGCTGCCGGTGGCTTCGCGGTACTGGATGGCGATGCCTTCGAGGTTTTACGGCAGTTGCAGGATCAGGACGAGCAGTTCGATATCGTGATACTGGATCCGCCGGCTTTCATTAAACGTCGTAAAGACATGAAAGAAGGCGAACTGGCCTACCGCCGGATCAATCGGCTGGCCATGCGGTTGTTGAAGCAGGACGGGTTGTTGATCTCCGCTTCCTGCTCTTATCACATGAGCCGCAATAAACTGCTGGACAATATACGGCGTGCAGCCCTGAAGCTGGAACAGGAAGTCCAGGTTCTGGAGCAGGGTCATCAGGGCCCTGATCATCCCGTCCACGCGGCCATGCCCGAGACCGACTATCTCAAGGCCTACTTTTGTCGTCTGTTGGACAATCACTGATTCTGATCACATAGGTATGGCCAGCAACACAATCAAAATAAGAACCGGAGAAGCACAACATTATGCGCGTTGATTTTGACCCGATCGCATTTGAGATTTTCGGGCTTGATATTCACTGGTATGGCCTGATGTATCTGGTTGGCTTCGTCGGGGCATGGTGGCTCGGCCGCCTGCGCGCGCGTCGTCCGGGCTCCGACTGGAAGGCTGCGCAGGTAGATGACCTGTTGTTTTATGGCGGCCTCGGGGTGATTATCGGCGGCCGCCTGGGCTATATCCTGTTTTATAACTTTCCGGTGTTTCTCGAGGATCCCCTGGTGCTGTTTCGCATCAAGGAAGGGGGCATGTCCTTTCACGGAGGACTGATAGGCGTCATGCTGGCAATGTGGCTGTTTTGCCGCAAATACCAAAAGTCTTATTTCGCGGTGATGGATTTTGTCGCGCCACTGGTGCCGTTGGGACTTGGTGCCGGCCGTATCGGCAATTTCATCAATGGCGAGCTGTGGGGCAAGCCGACCGACTTGCCGTGGGGAATGGTGTTTCCCCTGGCCGGCCCCCAGGCGCGTCATCCCAATCCCCTCTACGAGGCCTTTCTCGAGGGGTTGGTACTGTTCGTGGTCCTGTGGTGGTTTTCCGCGCGATCACGTCCACAACGGGCGGTTTCCGGGTTGTTTGCACTGCTTTACGGCGTCTTTCGTTTTGCCATCGAGTTCGTGCGCACCCCGGACGCCCAGATTGGTTACCTCGCCTGGGGGTGGCTGACTATGGGGCAATTGTTAAGCTTGCCGCTGATTGCCGTTGGTGTGTACCTGTTATGGTCGGCCTACTCGCATAATACAAATAAGGGTAAAAAATCAGTAATTTAGACTTAATATAAAACCAGGTACCGCCGATAAACTGGAAACCCAAAAACTTCACAAAATCATGGGAGATAACATGCGTTTACTTGCCAAACGTACGGTGATTGTCGGGCTGTTGCTCTGCTTCAGTATGACGGTCAGTGCCGCAAAACTCAGGCCTTTTTCTCTGGCTGGTATCACCAACATTGGAATGTCTACCGTTGTAGCCGATGTTGAGAAGCGTCTGAAACAGGGCGGGTTCGAAATACTGGGGACCTATCGTCCATATCCCACTGCCTATATCTTTGCGGTGACCAGCGAGGACCTGAAAAAAGCGGCCACCAAAAGCGAATACGGCGGATTCGGTGCCGTTATCAAGGTTTCCGTGACCGAGGTGACCGATCAAAAAGGCGTAAAACAGGTCCAGGTCACCTACAACAATCCGGAATATATCAGTCTGGCTTATAACATGAATGCCGATCTGTCCGAGACAAAACGTCGTCTGGGCCAGGTCGTCGGTTTCGATCGTGATTATGGTGGTGGCGAAGGCATCGAGGAAAAAGATCTGCCAGGTTATAACTACACATTCGGGCTGGAGGATTTCTACGGGTTTTACGATCTTGTTGATCATGGCAGTTTTGCCAAGGCCGTCAGCGAAGTCGAAAAGGGCCTGGCAAATAACAAATTCGGTATCGGACAGGTATACAAGCTGAAAATCCCCGGCAAGCAACAGGTGGTCTATGGGTTGAGTCTGCAGGGCGATCCTGAAACAGAAAAGTTCCTGAATGATGAGTATGTGATGAAGATACTCGACCACAAGCCATTGCGTCGCACGTCGCATTTACCCTATGAGATCATGGTCAATGGCAGCAAGGTGATTGCCATGCATGCCCATTTCCGTCTGGCGGTCCAGTTCCCGGAAATGCATATGTTCGGCTCGCACAGTTTCGGCAAGTTGATGGACCTGCCCTATGACTATGAAGAATACTTTACCCAGGTAGCAGGGGGTAAATGGCCGCCTGAAGGCGGTGGCTGGTAAGGAAAACCGGCAGGTTATTTGAATCAGCGGGACTTATTGTCCCGCTGTTTTTTTGTGGGAACATTCTTTCCCCCCAGTGTCAGCCGGCTTGCGGCCTGTGTTAAGATCGAAGCCTGTGATCATATAGCGAGTAGATGAGGAACAGGCAGTGAGACAGTATCTCGAGCTGATGCGCCATGTTCGGCAGAATGGAACCCGCAAGGCGGATCGGACCGGTACCGGTACACTCAGTGTATTCGGCTACCAGATGCGTTTCGACCTCGGTGAAGGTTTCCCGCTGGTGACTACCAAGCGCCTGCATCTGCGCTCAATCATTCATGAACTGCTCTGGTTCCTGCGCGGCGAGACCAATGTTCAGTATCTTCACGATAATAAGGTGACGATCTGGGACGAATGGGCGGATGACAATGGTGACCTGGGCCCCATCTATGGTAACCAGTGGCGTTCCTGGCCAACACCCGACGGCCAGCATATCGATCAGATCAGCCAGGTTCTGGAG
>JASFNY010000048.1:0-9145 GCA_050116795.1 Thiohalophilus sp. | reverse complement strand
TATGCTGCCACGAACAATATGACCATCTTCGAACGGCAAACTTACCAACCTGATTTCACAATACACCGGTTTCCCTTCGGCGTCCTGATGTACCCATTCAAAAACCGGCGTCTCACCGTTGAGAGCGCGAGTAATGTATTCCATTGCCAATTTTTCAGAACGTTCCCCGTTTGGCTGCATTTCCGGGCTTAACTCCGCCGGGCCCATGGTAAGCAATCGCTCTCGATCCATCTTGAACAGTTTTTCCCCTACCGGATTTACATCAACAAACTTGCCGTTATCAACATTCATTACTGTAATCGCTTCGGGGGCATGTTCAATAAGCGTCCGGTAACGTTTTTCACTCTTGCGTAAGGCCTGTTCGGCCTGCTTGATTTCAGTCACATCCTGGGCAATACCTGCGAGTCGGACAATATTTCCTTCGAAATCATGTATCGGGTATAACCTGGCAGATACCCAGCGCTCCACCCCTTGAGTGTTAATGACACGATATTCAGGCAGGCTGTAGCCGGAAGTCACCCTGATACTTTTTTCCTGGATAATATGAGCTATGCGGGCACGATCATTCGAGTGTACGTGCTCCAACCAGGTATCCGGGTTCTTGTAAAGGTTCTCAGGTTTGTCGCCCCAGATCCTCTGATATGCCGGGCTAACATAAAAAAATGCTCTCCAGTCCGGACTGGATATCCAGAACACCGCATCAACAGCATCAGCAAGCTGACTGAAACGTGATTCGGCTTCGGCCAACTCACGACTCCTGGCCTGGACCTGGGTGCGCACTAGATAGGCATACAACCAACTCAACAGGAGTATTGACGCAATCATTCCTACCAGCGGCCATAACCAGATCGGTATTTCCAGATCCTGCCGGGACTGCTCAAGCCACTTTTTCAAGGTTTCATAATAAAGTGAATCGGGATTTTGTTTTGCTTGCTCTAGATAAGCGTCAATCACTGGTAAATATGGCGATTGGATATGTCCCGGGGCAGCAATCCTTACCTGAACAGGATTAAAAAGTATGCTGGTAGGCTTGACCTGATACTTCCCCTCATTCGCAAGACTGAATATTCGGTTTACAACGCCTGCATCGGCACGATTTTCCTCAACTGCGGCAAGCACGTCACTGTAATGAGGAACCAGATAGGGAATATAATTAAAACCAAACCCCTTCATTAATTCATCGAAACGTCGGCTGTGCACGCTTTGCTTCATTAATGCAACGCGCTGTCCGTCCAGTTCTGAAATTGAGCTCAGGTCCAGATTATTGGACTGATAAACCACGGCCCAGTTGTTAACCAGCGTTTGCCGGGTATAGCTGTAATGCTTTGCCCGCTCCGTGGTATAGGCAATGCCGACCAGAATATCGATCTGCTCGTTATCGAGTTCTGTTAACAGATCGCCCCAGGGGGCATAGTGATAATCCAGCTTCCAATCATTTTGCCGTGCAATGTCTTCCAGAATATCGATGGCAATGCCATCCATCTTGCCCGACTCCGTTCGAAACACGATTGGTTTATTATCGAACACACCAACCCGGACGGTCTCTTCAGCATGAACCGGAGTGAGGTTGAGACAAATGAACCCAAGGCAGATCAAAACATGAAGTATGTATCCAGTGCTTTGCATATTTAATATTCAGTGGCCCGGGAGGAACCCGTGAACTGCTGACGGGAAAGAATAATGACGGTGCTCGATTCATGCATGCTGCTGGGCCTCCCTGTCGAAAAACACGTTAATACAAACGCGTGTATGCATTACCATTGACAATATCCGTCAATGGCTTTCATGCAATTCCATATTAATTAAGTATGACCAAAGGTCAGGCAGAAAAAAAGTCAGGCAAAAAGAAAGTGAATAGCCTTACAAAACTCACTCGATAGTGACACGGGCAAACCGACGCTTGCCGACCTGGTACACATGGGTTGTGCCTGTTTGCAGTTCCAGTCGCGAATCAGAGAGTTTTTCCCCGTCAATCTTGACTGCCCCCTGCTTGATCATTCGCAAGGCATCCGATGTGCTGCTCACCAGACCCGCCTGCTTGAGCAGGTTGGCAATTGGCAATTTGCCATCTGCGGCAGGTAATGACATTTCCGGAATATCATCGGGCATCGCGCCCTGTTGAAAACGGGCGATGAAATTTTGCTGGGCTTTTTCAGCTGCAGCAGCATCATGAAAGCGCGTCACGATCTCCTGGCCCAGCAGAAACTTGATATCCCGGGGATTCTTGCCTTCGGCAATGTCACGGCGAAATTGTTCGATTTCATCCATGGATCTAAAGCTGAGTAATTCGAAATACCGCCACATCAACTCGTCTGAAATACGCATGATCTTGCCAAACATTTCATCCGGCGGTTCGTTGATACCAATATAGTTGTTCAACGACTTGGACATTTTCTGCACGCCGTCCAGTCCTTCGAGGATCGGCATTGTCAAAACTATCTGAGGTTGTTGTCCAAACTGCTTTTGTAACTCACGCCCAACCAGCAGGTTGAATTTCTGGTCGGTACCACCGAGTTCCACATCCGCCTTCATTGCCACCGAGTCATAACCCTGGATTAGCGGATAGAGAAACTCATGAATAGCGATCGGCTGACCATCGCTGTAGCGCTTGTGAAAATCATCCCGCTCCAGCATTCGGGCAACGGTATGGCGTGCCGCCAGCTGAATCAGATCAACCGCACTCATTTCACCCATCCAGCTGGAGTTGAACATCACCAGGGTCTTTTCCGGATCGAGGATCTTGAAGATCTGCTGCTCATAGGTACGGGCGTTTTCGATTACCTCGTCCCGGCTCAGCGGTGGGCGGGTCGCGCTTTTACCGGTGGGATCGCCAATCATTCCGGTAAAATCACCAATCAGGAACAACACCTCGTGACCGAAGTCCTGAAACTGGCGCAGTTTGTTGATCAGCACCGTATGCCCCAGGTGCAGATCCGGCGCAGTCGGATCGAAACCGGCCTTGACCCTCAGGGGCCGACCGGTTTTGAGACGATCAACCAGTTCGGATTCGATCAGTATCTCGTCCGCGCCCCGTTTGATCTGCTCAAGCATCTTGTCGATCGCGCTCATCGGTGTTTTTGTCCTGTGCGAAAAAGGCTGCGTAGATTACCATATTGGCTCATGCCCCTCACCTGGGGCTTGGGTCGAGTGTCGCAGGAAATTCCGCAATTTTTTATTCAATTTCTGCGATTTGGCCAATTGACGCTACCGGGGAATCAGGCTATCTTAACTTCAATCATAAAAAATTAAGATAATTCCGTGGATTACAACACATTCTTAACAAAGGATTACAAGTCTCTGGGGCAAGCAACCCGCTCCCAGGGTCGCCGCTGGTCCGGCCTGCATACCCTGGCCGTGCTGGCAGCCATTACGGCGGTCGGAACGCTGCTGGCCTTCCTTTCGACCGATGTGGCCGCCTCGCGTAATGTGGCCAGCGATGCGCAGCAGGAACCGGAGCTGCTGACCTCCCGAATCACGATTCCACTGGATCTGGCCCCGCCCGCCGGTGGCCAAGAGGAAACCGCTACCCCGGTCGAAGCCCCGGTTGCCGAGAAGCCGTCGGAACCGGATTCCACCAAATCGCTCAGTATGGCCCGGCCCGACGAGAGCTGGCTGACTATCACGGTACGTCGTGGCGACAGCCTGGCGGCGATTTTCAAGCGCCACGAAATTCCTCCGCAGGAACTGCATGCCATCATGCAACTGGGCCGGATTACTCAGAACCTGAACGCCCTGCATCCCGGCGACACCATCCGCCTCAAGCTGGATCCGCAGCAACGGGTCAAACAGATGGTCTTCGACATCGATCAACTGACCTCGCTTCAGGTTTCCCGTCAGGATGAATATGAAAAATTTGCCGCACGGGTCGTCGAGCACGAGCTGGATCGGCGTCTGACCCAGAGCAGTGGCGTAATCGAGACTTCCCTGTTCGAGGCCGGCAAGACCGCCGGACTGGATGATGGGCTGATCATGGAAATGACCGCGATTTTCGGCTGGGATATCGACTTTGTGCTGGATATTCGCCGCGGCGACCAGTTCACCCTGATCTACGAAGAACAGTATCTCAATGGCAAGAAGGTCCAGGACGGTCCGATTATCGCCGCCGAATTTATAAACCAGGGTCGCCGGGTACACGCCATCCGCTATACCGACAAGGATGGCCGCAGTGACTATTACTCCCCGGAAGGCTATTCCATGCGCAAGGCGTTCCTGCGCACCCCGGTCGATTTTCGTCGCATCAGCTCCCGTTTCGGCAAACGACATCACCCCGTACTCAATAAAATGCGCATGCATACCGGTGTCGATTACGCAGCCCGCACCGGCACGCCGATCAAGGCGGCCGGTGACGGCAAGATCGTTTATCGCGGCTGGAAAGGCGGCTACGGTCGAGTGATTATTTTGCAGCATGGGGGGCGCTACAGCACCCTGTATGCACATATGTCCGGTTTCAAACGCGGCCTGCACGTTGGCAGCCGGGTCAAGCAGGGCCAGACCATTGGCTTTGTCGGTATGTCCGGGCGAGCCACCGGTCCCCATCTGCATTACGAATTCCGGGTCAATGGTGCGCACCGTAACCCGCTGACCGTCAAGCTGCCCACGGCTGAACCGATCAAACCAGTCTACAAGGCGGACTTCCTGGAAATGGCGGAGAAACGCCTGGCCCAACTCGATGCCGCACGTCCGTCGATGCTGGCCCTGAACCAGAATCCGTAAACCTGCCGGGGACGAACTGTCCTGGCAAAATTCATATGACCCGCTATTACATCGGCCTGATCTCTGGCACCAGCATGGATGGCATCGACGCCGCGCTGGTGGCGTTCGACGATCGCCCGCAAGTTGTGGCCTGGCACAGCCATCCGCTGCCGGAAGAGGTACGTCAGCAGCTGTATCAACTGCAGACACCGGGTCAGGATGAACTGGCCAGGGCCATGGCCCTGGATGTGACCCTGGGACGGCTGTTTGCCGAAGCTGTCGGGGAGTTGCTCGACAAGGCCGGGCTGAAGTCGAGCGAAATCACTGCCATCGGTAGTCACGGCCAGACCCTGCGACATTCGCCTGATGGACCGACCCCCACCACCTGGCAAATTGGTGATCCCAATCTGATTGCCGAGCTGACCGGCATTACCACGGTGGCCGATCTGCGCCGCCGAGACATGGCCGCTGGCGGTCAGGGTGCTCCCTTGGTCCCGGCATTCCATGCTGATGTGTTCAGTGATCCTGAGCACAACCGGGCAGTACTTAACATCGGTGGCATCGCCAACCTGACCTTGTTACCTGCCGAGCCCGCCCGGCCGGTCACCGGATTTGATACCGGTCCCGGCAACGGCCTGATGGATGCCTGGATTAATCGGGAACAGAACCAGGCCTACGATCGTGACGGCGAGTGGGCGGCCAGCGGCCATGTGCATCCCGGGCTGCTGGAGCGCCTGATGAATGATCCCTATTTCACCCGCACTCCGCCGAAAAGTACCGGTCGTGAATATTTCAATCTCGCCTGGCTGGAACCACAGCTGGCCGCATTTGCCAATCTGGCAGCGCGCGACATCCAGGCCACCCTCTGCGAGTTGACGGCCAGAACGATCGCCGATGCTCTGCAGGCGAGCATGGCAACAGTCGAGGAGATTTTGGTTTGTGGGGGTGGTGTGCACAACCGTCACCTTTGGCAACGGCTGGAGGAACTGGTCACACCGGCCTCACTCGCAAGTACTGCTGAAGCCGGCATCGATCCGGATCAGGTCGAAGCCGCCGCATTCGCCTGGCTGGCGAAGCAAACACTGGCTGGACGGCCCGGCAATCTGACCGAGGTGACCGGAGCCAGCCACCCGGTCGTACTGGGCGCTATTTACCCTGGCCGCGGCCAGACGTAACTAGCGCTTGTTGATCGGCACGTACTTGCGTGTCGGCTCGCCGGTATAGACCTGGGTAGGCCGGAAGATTCGGTTGTCGGTCAGCTGTTCACGCCAGTGCGCCAGCCAGCCGGCAGAACGGGCGATGGCGAAGATGGCGGTAAACTGGTCCGCCGGAATACCCATCTCGGTGTAGAGTATCCCGCTGTAGAAATCGACATTGGCGTAAACACCCTTGTGGGAGAGGCGATCTTCACAAACTTTTTCCACTGCCTTCGCCACTTCAAACATCGGGTTCACATCACCACCCTTGGCTTCGATGTACTTGTCGATCAGCTTCTGCAAAATAATGGCACGTGGATCCTTGGTCTTGTATTCGCGATGTCCCATGCCCCAGATCACTTCCTTGTTGGCCAGGCGCTTGTCGACATACTCTTCGGCCTTTTCCGGTGATCCGATCTCATCCAGCATTTCCAGCACCCGCTGGTTGGCACCGCCATGCAGTGGACCGGACAGTGCACCGATGGCCGCGGCAATCACGCTATAAGGACTTGAGAGAGTGGAGGCATTCACCAGCACGGCAAAGGTCGAAGCATTGATCGTGTGTTCGGCGTGCAAAATCAGACAGACATCCATGATCTTGGCCAGCAGGGGATCCGGTTCCTTGCTGGTCAGCATCCAGAGAAAGTTTTCCGCATGCGAGAGGTCATCGCGCGAGTCGACGGGGTCATAACCTTCGCGAATATGCTCCCACATGGCGACGATCGGGGCCATGCGAGCAATGATCTTGATCGACATGTTATGAATGTAATTGACGTCTTCACAGGCATCGCCGCCCGTGAGGCACTCGTAGCCGGGATAGAACATCCCCAGACTGGCCACCACGGTCTGCAACATTTCCATCGGGTGACCGGTATTGGGAAAGTTTTTCATCATTCCACGGGTGTGGAACTTGATACGCCGGTTCTCCTTGAGATGCTCGCTGAACTCGTCCAGCTCACCCCGGGTAGGCAACCGACCATCCAGCAGTAACAGGGTCGTCTCTTCAAAGGTGCTGTGTTCCGCCAGTTCCTCGATCGGGTAACCACGATAGGCCAGGATGCCTTTCTCACCATCGATATCGGAAATATTGGACTTGGTGGCAGGAACGCCGGCCAACCCCGGAAGATATTCACTCATGGAGAAACTCCCTGAATTTGATGAACGGTATGCTTACGGCAAGAATAACAAAAATATTCAACGGGATTCGGGGCCATACTGAAAAAGTTGACCGATTTGCTTCCCGAGCAAGCTATCGGCCCCACAAACAAAAATGGCATGACTTGCGTCATGCCATTTATTTCAACAACGGGCTGTAACGTTCAGACGCCGAAAGAGGAGCCACAACCACAGGTTGTGGTGGCATTCGGGTTACGAATCACAAACTGGGCGCCGGACAGATCTTCCTTGTAGTCGATTTCAGCACCCATCAAGTACTGAAAACTCATCGGATCCACCAGCAGAGTCACACCAGCTTTCTCGACTTTGGTATCACCGTCCTGCTCGTTTTCCTCGAAGGTAAATCCGTACTGAAAACCGGAGCAACCACCGCCGGTGACGAATACCCGCAGCATCAGATCATCATTGCCTTCATCTTCAATCAGCTGGCGGACCTTGCTTGCTGCTGAGTCGGTAAAAATCAGCGGGCTGGTCGCCTCGGTTGTGGTGTCTGTTGCTGTGCTGCTCATAACATTATCTCCAGGAGAATTAACTGCCTCTGGTCCCCATTATCCTATTCCTGATTAATTTAATCAAGAATCCTCTGACTCCGGTACCGGCTTCGAAGGTGAGTGACCACTACTTTTATGAACCAGGTTACCGTTGACCTCGGCGCCCATCGCCATCTCGATCAGGCTGTAGTAGACATTCCCGTCGACGCGCGCCTGTGAGGCCAGCTCCACATGCCCGTGGGCATGCACGTCGCCGATGACCCGGCCATTGATCACCACATTGGGGACCTTTACTTCACCCTCAATAGTGCCGCGTTCGCTCAGAGTCAAGAGCGAGTCCTCGTTTTCCTGAGCAATGACACTACCCTTGATACGGCCATCCACGTGCAGACCACCACTGAAAAGGACGTTGCCCTGGATTTCGGTGTTCTGGCCGATCAATGAATCGATCTGTGCCGTGCGGCCAGGTTTTTTCTTATTCCCCAACATTCTGTTGACTCTCCTCAATCGACCAGTCGATAGTTTTCTCGAAGCTGTTACGTTCGCTGCCCCGTGGCAGAATCCGCAGGGTGGCCCGCAACAGGCTGAAATTATCCGGCAGTGTGATTGCCCCTTCGAGCTTTTGAAAATACTTGAAACGGTAATCCAATTCATTGACCGATTTCTCGGTCACGTCCCTGAGCGACAGGGAGCGGGGCTCATTGTCCTGAAGGCCTTCAAGTTGCAATTGTACCTGTCCCCTGGCGAGCCTGTCATTGCCAAGTACCTGGGTCAACACCACCCGGTAACGCAGACGCTGCGGTGAGCCGTCCGGTTCTATGCTGAATTTTTGCAGCTGCAGACCGGTCGAAGCCTCGCGTGGTGAAACAATACCCCGGTAGAAGGCCAGCTCCTCTTTCAGTTCGAGGATTTCCGATTGCAGGTTTTTGATCGTCCCGTCCAGGTCGGAATAGGCCTGGCGTTCGATCTGTCGGGCCCGCTGTAATAATGCCTTGTCCTGGCGCAGATTCTCGATTTCTTTCTCGAGGCGTTTGTTTTGTTGCTGGAGTTCGCTTTCCACGCGATTGGCCTTGTCACTGTCATAACCGGCCAGGTAGCGGCCATAGTCGAACAGCGTATAGCCGCCTACCAGCATCAGCAGGATCGCAAGCGTCCATAGCGCCCGGGTTTTCCACGGGTGATGGGGTTTGACCACCAGGTTCATCGAGTCATCCTACGGCAGTAATCCGATTGTTTTGAGCCCGGCATCTTCCGCCAGGCCAAACATGATGTTCATGTTCTGCACTGCCTGTCCCGAGGCGCCTTTCACCAGATTGTCGATGACCGACAGGATCACCACGGTGTTACCGTCACCGGGACGATGTAACGCGATACGGCACTGGTTGGCACCCCTGACGCTGCGGGTTTCAGGATGGGATCCGGCCGGCATCACATCTACGAATGGTTCATCGGCGTAGCGTTCGGCATACAATGTCTGCAAATCTGTCGAACCTTCAAGCTGTGCATAGAGCGTGGCATGAATTCCCCGAATCATCGGCGTGAGATGCGGCACGAAAGTCAGTCCCACCGAACTACCGGCCGCCTGACTCA
>JASFNY010000047.1:0-9285 GCA_050116795.1 Thiohalophilus sp. | reverse complement strand
GGCCTGGCGCAGTCATGGAGCAGAGCGGGTACTGGGACTGATCGATGCGCGCATGGGTGAACTCTACTGGGGCGAATATCATTTACATGGCGAGGTAATGACCTTGCAGGGTAAAGAAGGGGTAGCACCAATATCAAACATTCCGCCGTGCCGGGAATGCCACATTATTGGTAGTGGTGTGAGTGTCTACCAGGATGCCCTGCGCGAAGCCGGATATACGCAACTGATCGACGAGGAACGGTCACGCTATCCGCGTGCAGGCTATATCGCTGAACTTGCCGCCGGCCGTTCCGGTGAGGCGATGGCGGTTGATGAGGCCCGACCAGTCTATTTGCGTAACAAGGTGACTGGCTGACTTGAGCTGGACTCTGCTACTTGGTAGGCTTTGCGCTTGTACAACCGGACAAACAGGGACGCTGCGATGACCACCTTGCCCCTTCGGCTCTTTTCCCTCTGGGTGCTGTGTGCCCTGTTTCTGATCAGCCTGCCGGTATTCGCCCAGGATGCCGATGCCCCGTCCAACACCCGCGTTTACGTCAAGAAGATCAAACAACCGCTGCCCGAGGTGTATACCAAGGTGTTTACCGCCATGGAAAACGGCGGTTACTTCGTGCTGTTTGAACCGAATATCGGCAAGAACCTGGAACATTTCTCGCAGCGTTGGGGCGACGATTACAATCGGAACAAGCTTGAAGAGATCCGCAGCATGGTCTTCTGTAACGCCTGGTACGCCAACCAGATCAGTAACGCGGATCCCGAACTGCTGGCCTTGTGTCCGTTACACCTGACCCTGATCCACAAAAAAGGCATGACCACCATCCTGTTTGTGCGGCCCTCACAAGTGGCTGCCGACAGTCCCGCCAAAAAAGTCGCTACCGAACTGGAAAACGACGTCATCAACACCATAGAACGGATTGTCTTCTACTAGTGAAAGGCAGAGTTTGATCACTAAAGGTTATACTGTGGCAAAAGCGGGATGATACTGGATGGTCCCGGACACATGATCAAGGTAACCCTGTTTGAGCTCGAGTGCCATAAACACTTCTGCTGGCACATCGTATTCACAATCTAGTCCAAACTCATCTGCTCGAACGAATCCAAATCGGGGATAATAGTCAGGATGACCCAGTACAACAACTGCGCCGAAATCCAATCCCAGGCAAGCAGCCAAACCTGCACGAACCAGCTCGCTGCCAACACCCTGACGTTGCCATGAAGGCCGCACGGCCATCGGCGCCAGACCCATGATCTTTTTGTCAGGATGGTTTGGCAGGCTGACCGGGGAGAACATTATATGCCCGATAATCTCGTGCTCTGTTTCCGCCACCAGTGAAACGAGTGGCGATACCTGCGTGCGTAATGCGTCGATCAAATCCGCTTCCGCGGATGTCTCAAACGCAGCCTCATTCACTTTTCTAATGGCGTTCAGATCATCGCGTTCTTCGTGACGGATTATCATGGCTCAATTATCGAGCAATACAGAATATTCGCTATTCATCGAGTAGCAAGTTGACGAGGATCTGTTCGTAGATGTCTGAGAGAGTATCGAGATCGACAACATCAACACATTCGTTGACCTGATGGATGGTGGCATTCAACGGACCGAGTTCGACTACCTGTGCACCGGTAGGCGCAATGAACCTGCCGTCTGATGTGCCACCGGCAGTGGACAGCTGGGTGGCATAACCGGTCACTGACTGAATCGCCCGTTGCGCCGCTTCGACCAGTTCCCCTTCGGGAGTCAGGAACGGCTGGCCGGAGAGTGTCCAGTCGATTTGGTAATCGAGTTGATGCCCGTCAAGGATGGCTTCGACCTGCTGGCGCAATTGCGTGTCCGTCACTTCGGTCGAAAAGCGGAAGTTGAACTCCACCTGAAGTTTGCCGGGAATAACATTGTTGGCGCCGGTCCCCGCGTGCAGGTTACTGATCTGGAATGTGGTTGGCGGAAAATGATCGTTTCCCTGGTCCCATTGGACACTCACCAGTTCATGCATAGCCGGGGCGAACTCGTGCACCGGATTACGTGCCAGGTGCGGATAGGCGACATGCCCTTGCTTGCCGTTTACGGTAAGCACCGCGCCGAGTGATCCCCGCCGGCCGTTTTTGATCACATCGCCGATCTTCTCGGTACTGGACGGTTCACCCACCAGGCACCAGTCGATCTGTTCCTGGCGTTGTTGCAACGCCTCGACCACCTTGACCGTCCCGTTGATGGACGGGCCTTCTTCGTCGCTGGTAATCAGAAAACCGATCGATCCCTTGTGATCGGGGTGTTGCTGAATAAACCGTTCGCAGGCGGTGACCATCGCGGCGATGGAACTTTTCATGTCGGCCGCGCCGCGACCGTAAAGCTTGCCATCGGTAATCGTCGGCGTGAACGGCGGTGACTGCCACTGTTCTTCGGGGCCGGTGGGTACAACGTCGGTATGCCCGGCGAATACGAACAGCGGTCCGTTTGCTCCACGCCGTGCCCAGAGATTGTCCACGTCCTCGAAGCGCATCGGTTCCAGTGCGAATCCGATTGCCTTGAGCCGTTCGCCGAGCAGGGGCTGACAACCGGCGTCTTCCGGGGTAACGGAAGCACGGCTGATGAGATCGCGGGCGAGTTCGAGTGTGTCTGACATACTGCCAGTTTACCCGAAATGTTGTTGATAGTCGGCTTCCTTGAAGCCGACCAGAACCTGATCCCCGTCTTCGATGACCGGGCGTTTGATCAGCATCGGAAACTCATGCATCAGATCAAGGGCACGGGCCGCGGTAATGTCCTGTTTCTGCTTGTCGTCGAGCTGGCGCCAGGTCTGTCCACGGCGGTTGAGCAGGGTTTCCCAGCCGACGGCTTTGCTCCAGCGTTGCAACCGGGCTTTGGCGGGAACCGTCTGCTTTAGATCGACGAAGGTATATTTCACGCCATGCGCATCGAGCCACTTGCGGGCTTTTTTGACTGTATCGCAATTTTTAATACCGTACAGATTCAGCATAAATTAGAACCTATCACAAAATGTTACGAGCGCAGGTGAGACAAGGCAAAAATGAACGAAAAAGCGGAGTTTACATGTTCAGTAAATGAGCATTTTGAGTTCATTTTTAACGCCGTATCTCCAAGCGCAGTAATTTTGAGATGGGTTCTAGATGTCGCGTAGCAGTTCGTTAAGCCCAACCTTGCCGCGGGTCTTCTCATCAACCTGCTTGACGATAACCGCACAGTAGAGGCTGTAAGTACCGTCCTTTGAAGGCAGGTTACCGGAAACCACAACGGACCCGGCCGGAATACGACCGTAGGTGATTTCGCCTGTTTCACGGTTGAAGATGCGGGTACTCTGGCCGATGTAGACACCCATCGAGATAACCGAACCTTCTTCGACGATCACGCCTTCGACGACCTCGGAGCGGGCGCCGATGAAACAGTTATCCTCAATGATGGTCGGCGCGGCCTGCAGCGGTTCCAGTACCCCGCCGATGCCGACACCACCGGAGAGGTGGACGTTCTTGCCGATCTGGGCGCAGGAACCGACGGTGGCCCAGGTATCGACCATGGTACCTGAGTCCACGTAGGCACCAATGTTTACATAGGAGGGCATCAATACCACGCTGGGTGCGATATAGGCACCACGGCGTACCGTTGCCGGCGGGACGACGCGTACGCCGTCGGCACGAAAGTCGCGCGAGTTGTATTCGTTATACTTGGCCGGCACCTTGTCGAAATAGTTGGTGAACCCGCCTTTCATGAATTCGTTGTCGTGAATGCGGAACGACAGCAGCACGGCCTTTTTCAACCATTCGTTGACGATCCAGTCGCCGTCCTTCTTTTCGGCCACCCGGGCTTCACCCTTGTCGAGCATATTCATGGCTTCACTGACCGCTTCCTTGACGATGGTGTCAACGCTGCGCGGGGTGATATCGGCACGGTTTTCAAAAGCATTGTCGATGATATTGATGATGTCACTCATTACATTTCTCCGCATTCAAATTCGGTTGGCGATCCCGGTTAGTTGTCCAGGATTCGCAACAAGAGAGCAATTATACCGGGCTGTACTGCAAGACGCAGCATTCAAAGGTTTTCGAGCAGGTTTTTTATTCGCTTCGCGGCCGACACGCATTCATCCTGTTCTGCAACCAGAGCCATGCGAACCCGGTTTCGGCCCGGATTGGATTGGCCGTTATCACGTGACAGGTACTGACCGGGCAGCACGGTTACATTCTGTTCGGCATACAGGCGGCGGGCAAATTCCTTGTCATCCACGGGGGTTTGTGGCCACAGGTAAAAACCGGCTTCAGGCATCTCGACCGGCAGGACCGGTTGCAGAATCGCCATCACCGACTCGAACTTGCGTCGGTAGAGTTCACGGTTTTGCTCGACATGCTGCTCATCAGACCAGGCAGCGAGGCTGGCGAGCTGGTGGTGGGGCGGCATGGCGCAACCATGATAGGTACGATAACGATGAAAGACCTGGAGTATGTCGGCGTCGCCGGCGACGAAACCGGAACGCAGACCCGGCAGGTTCGAGCGTTTGGAGAGGCTGTGAAACACCACGCAACGTTTGAACTGATCATTACCGGCCGCGGAAGCAGCCTGTAGCAGGCCGACAGGTGGATTGTCCTCATCGAAATAGATTTCCGAATAACACTCATCGGAGGCAATTACAAAGTCATGGCGTTCAGCCAGTTCCATCAAGTTGATCAGGCTGGCCTGATCCATTACTGCCCCGGTCGGATTACCGGGCGAACAGATATATAACAACTGGCATCGCTTCCAGGTTTTGGCGTCGATAGCTTCGAAATCGGGAATAAAACCGTTTTCTGCATTGCAATCCAGATAACCCGGTTCGGCCCCGGCCAGCAGCGCGGCACCTTCATATATCTGGTAAAACGGATTCGGCATCAACACCAGTGGGTCCTGGCGCCGATCCACCACGGCCTGGGCGAAGGCAAACAGGGCTTCACGGGTGCCATTCACCGGCAGGATGTGTTGTTCTATATCTATGGAACCTTGCGGAAGATTGAAACGCCGAATCAACCATTCGGCGATTGCCTGGCGCAGTGCGCTGCTGCCACGGGTTAACGGGTAACTGGACAGGGTCGGCAAGGCGTCCCGAATCACATCGAACACGAAAGCCGGGGCGGCATGTTTGGGCTCACCGATCGACAGGGCGATATGTTCCAGATCTGCCGGAGGTGTCGCACCGCTTTTGAGAGCGGCCAGTTTCTCAAACGGATAGGGGTGTAATTTGTCCAGTTCGGGATTCATACTGTGCGCTGTTGAAGGTTTTGAGATCAGCGAAAACAAAAAGATGGCTAGTATAGGGGATTCAGGCGAGGGCGCCAAATGGCAGACAACAGGTCCGGTATTCAGTCTGTTACTGGCGGGCACTTTATGGGGCGCATTCTGGTTCCCGTTGCGCTGGCTGGAACAGTTGGGCCTGAGTGGTTTGTGGCAAACCTTTTTTATCTATACCGGGACCCTGTGGGTCATTGTCCTGCTATTGTGGCAGCGGTCATCCACGTTAAAACACGAACTATCCCGCGCGCCCTGGCTGCTGTTGTTCATGGCGCTGGCCAGTGGCTGGTGCAACACCGCGTTCATTCTTGCGATGCTCGAAGGCGAGGTAATGCGGGTATTGTTGTTGTTCTACCTGTCGCCGTTGTGGGCAACGTTGATCGGCTGGCTGTTTCTCAAGGAGACGCTGCACCGTCTGTCGATCCTGGTGCTGATCGTGGCAATCAGTGGGGCGGTGATCATGTTCTGGCACCCGGAGATGGGTTACCCCTGGCCTGATGGGACGGCGGACTGGCTGGCCCTGTCCGCCGGGATCAGTTTTGCGATTCTCAATTCATTGGTGCGGTTTACTCACCAGGTATCAATACCCGTAAAAACCGCGTTTGCCTGGTTGGGTGCAATTGCGGTATCCCTGATTCTGATCCTGATGACCCAGACTGGGTTGCCCAAGGTAGACATCAGCGTGATTGGCTATGCCATGTTGATCGGTGCCGCAATCATGGTGATCATGACTTTCAGCGTGGTCTATGGTGTGACACATATGCCGGTGCACCGCTCCTCGGTGATCCTGTTGTTTGAACTGGTGGCTGGCGCAGTTTCTTCACAACTGTTGACCGATGAAGTTATCGGGACACGGGAATGGATAGGCGGCACTCTGGTGGTACTAGCCGCCTGGTTATCTGCACATCGCCAGATGCAAAACGTCAATGAGGGAATACAGACATGAGCGCGATTACCGGCATACACCATGTCAGCATTATCGTCAGTGATACTGAGCGGGCGCTGAAGTTCTATCAACAGGTGATGGGCCTGAAACTGGATCCTTCCCGTCCCGATCTCGGTTATCCCGGCGCCTGGTTGAGCATCGGGAAGCACCAGTTGCATCTTCTGGAATTACCTAACCCGGATCCGGTTGCAGACAGGCCGGCACATGGTGGTCGCGATCGACATCTGGCTGTGGGTGTCGACTCGCTGGACGACCTGATGGCAACCTTGGAGCAACATGGTATTCAATATACCGTCAGCCGTTCGGGGCGACGCGCCCTTTTCTGTCGTGATCCGGACGGCAATGCTCTGGAGTGCATCGAGCAGTAAGTTTTACAACAGGAATACTGTTTACTCTTCCAGTTGTTCGAGCGTGGTAAGCCGCAGCTTTTCCTTCAGTTCTTCGTCCAGAGGCTGGTCGTCACGATCGGTGATCATGAAAATATCTTCGACCCGCTCCCCGAAAGTGGCGATCTTGGCGTTATACAGTTGAATGTCATGCTGGTAAAACGCAGAGCCGATACTGGATAACAGTCCGGGCCGATCATAGGTTTTGATATGCATGGTGGTCCGTTCACCATCGTCATCGTCATAAAATATCTCGGTAGGTGTTGTGAAGTGCTTGGCACGGCGTGGACGACTCCGGGTGATCTCAGGGGCTTCCTGGCTAGGCTGACGCAGCAGTTGATAAAGCTTATTCCGGATTGCGCTGTTACGCTGTGTATCGAGGACTGGTTCACCGCTGCTGTCGAGATATTGGAAGGTATCCAGTGTGAAACCATCTTTCGAGGCTAAAATTCGCGCGTCTACAATGGTCATTCCTGCCTGGCTGAGTACCGATGTGATCAGAGCGAAAAGATTGGCGTGATCACGGGTATAGATAAACAGCTCAGTACCACCTCGACGGCTCTCCTCACGAAAGAGTATTACCGGCAGGTCTTCCAGATCGGTGTTGAGGATAGCCTGGGTGTGCCAGACAATCTCGTCAGGGAAGTAACGCGAGAAGTATTCATCACCCAGGTTATCCCAGAGTTGTTCGATCAATACATTCTGTTCATCACCCGATTCCAGTAATTCCGCCGCGGCATTGCGTCGCTCCTCAGCCAGTTCTGACTGAACCATCGGATTTTTCAGACCTCGTCGCAGCGCATGCAGGGTAGAGTGATACAACTCCTGTAGCAGGGCATCTTTCCAGGAATTCCAGACATTATCACTGGTTCCACGTATGTCTGCTACGGTGAGCAGGTAAAGGTAGTTCAGGTGAACGACATCACCCACCTGTAGGGCAAATTCGTGGACGACTTCAGGGTCGCTGATGTCTTTACGTTGAGCTGTAGTGGACATCAACAAGTGGTTTTCCACCAGCCACATGATCTTCCTGGTGTCGTAACGGCTCAATCCATGTTTGTGACAGAACTCCCGTGCATCGACGGCACCGAGTGTCGAGTGATCGCCGCCACGGCCCTTGGCTATATCATGAAACAGGGCCGCCAACAGTAACAATTCCTGCTTGGGGATACGTTGCATGATTTCACTACACAACGGGTATTCATGGAAAAACTCCGGTATGGTGAAGCGACGCAGGTTACGGATCACCATCAAGGTATGTTCGTCTACGGTGTAGACATGAAACAGGTCATGCTGCATCTGCCCGACAATACGGCCGAAGACAGGGAGGTATTCGTCCAGGACTCCATAACGATGCATGCGACGAAGAGCATGGGTGAAACCGTGACCGTAACGTACGATTTCCATGAACAACGCGCGATTACGCAGGTCATCGCGGAAACTGCTGTCAATAAGATAGGTATGATCGCGAATCAAGCGGATAGTATTGGCACGCACACCATGTAATTCCGGGTGTTGCATCAGCACCAGGAACACTTCCAGCAAGGCAAAGGGGTAATGATCAAAAACATTATCATCCTTGACTTCGAGGTATCCCTTACGGGCCTGGAAGCGATTATTGAGTGATACAGGTTCAGCCTTTTCATTGGCCAGCAGGATCTCTTCCTTGAACAATTGCAGGAGCATTTCGTTCAATCGACCAAGTTCCATGATGGTGCGGTAGTACTGCTTCATGAACTGTTCGACAGCCAAACCCTTGTAGTCATCCCGGTAACCAAAGTGTTTGGCCAGTTCCCGCTGATAATCGAACAGCAGACGCTCTTCACGTCGACCGGCTATCAGATGTAACCCGAATCGAACCTGCCAGAGAAAAGCCTGTCCTTCATGCAGTACCTGGTATTCATGTTCGGTTAAAAAACCGTGGTCGACGAGTTCGCGCAGGTTTTCGGCATTATAATGTCGCTTGGCCACCCAGCCGATCATTTGTATGTCGCGCAGTCCACCCGGTCCTTCCTTGATATTGGGTTCAAGGTTGTATGCGGTGTCGTGGTATTTTTCATGCCGTGCCTGCTGTTCCTGCAGCTTGGCCGCGAAGAATTTTCGGCTCGGCCAGATTTTTTCCGGGCCGCATTTTTCCTTCTGCTTTTCGAACATTTCTGATGGACCGACAAGTAATCGGGATTCCTGCAGATTGGTGGCGACGGTGATGTCGCGCTGGGCTTCCTGTCGACACTCCTTGAGATTGCGGACACTCTGGCCGACTTCCAGGCCAATATCCCACAGGAACATCAGGAAATTCTCGATGGCGGATTTGTACGGTTTATCCTTGCCTTTCAACAGGATCATGAGATCCACATCGGATGCCGGATGCAGTTCACCACGCCCGTAACCCCCCACGGCAAGTAACGCGATGCCCCTGTCGTCGGAATCGAAAAACAGTTTCCAGGCGCGTAACAACAGGGCGTCGATCAGACCCGCGCGCGAGGGGACCAGTTCTGTGGCGGTGCGGCCGGCATAAAAGCGACGTGCGAGTTCTTCGTTGGCGGCCTTGAGCGTATCGCGAAACAACGGCAACGGTGCGTTACCTTTCTGTAACGTCGCGTCAAATTCCTCGGCATTGAACAGGCCCGTGTCAACCGGGACCAGGCGGACTTCCATAATCAGAATTCTTCTTCCTT
>JASFNY010000046.1:0-9393 GCA_050116795.1 Thiohalophilus sp. | reverse complement strand
AATCTGTTTGAGTAATTTCAGTCGGCGCTGAGGATCGGGGATTTTCTTTTCCAGCCGTTTTGACATGTCCACCAGCCAGACCTCGGCATCAAAGCGGTCCTTGAAACTGTCGTTGTCATTGATCGCCTGTTGCAATAACCGTCTCAGTTCCGGATCCACATGACCGTTGTCCGCCGCCGGCAGGGAGGCGATGCCGAGGGTTCCCAGCAACAGCAGGGCTGTGGCTCGAACAATGGTATTAACCTTGTAGGTCATTGCCCGCCTCGCAGTTGGTCATTCGTCCGACACTGCTTTCAGGATAGCAGTTTATTTTTGAGCAGTTCGATTACCTGATCCACCGGAACTTCCTGGGCCTCGGTTTCGCGACGGGCCTTGTATTCCACCACACCTTTATCGAGACTGCGTTCACCGATTACGATCCGGTGCGGAATGCCGATCAGTTCCATATCGGCGAACATCACCCCGGGGCGTTCCTTGCGATCATCCAACAGCACGTCAATGCCGGCCTGTTGCAATTCCATGTAGAACTGTTCCGCGGTCTCGCGCAGGCGCTGGGACTTGTGCATGTTCAGCGGCAGTATCACCACCTGCCAGGGAGCAATGGCCTCCGGCCAGATGATGCCACGCTCGTCATGATTCTGTTCGATGGCGGCGGCCACCACGCGCGAGACCCCTATACCGTAGCAGCCCATGGTCATTACCACCGACTGGCCGTTTTCATCCAGTACCGTGGCTTTCATGGCCTCACTGTACTTGGTACCGAGCTGGAAGATATGCCCGACCTCGATACCGCGTTTGATGGCGAGGGAGCCCTTGCCATCTGGTGAAGGGTCGCCCTCGATCACATTGCGAATGTCGACTGTTTGGGGTTGCGGCAGATCCCGTCCCCAGTTAACACCGGTCAGGTGTTTGTCGGCCTGGTTGGCGCCACACACGAAGTCGGCAATCAAGGCAGCATGATCAACATGCAACGGGATAGTCAGTCCCACCGGTCCGATGGAACCGGGTTCGCAACCACAGGCGGTTTTGACTTCCTGGTCGTTGGCAAAGCGTAGCGGCGGGGTAACACCTTCCAGTTTTTCCACTTTTAAAAGGTTCAGTTCGTGATCGCCGCGCAACACCAGGGCGCGGACCTGATCTTCGGCATCGACCACCAGCAGGGTCTTGAGACAGCGGCTTTCGGGTACCTTCAGGAATGCAGCCAGTTGTTCAATGGTGTGCTGACCGGGGGTGTCCACGGTCTGCATCTCTTCGGCGGGTGCCGGCAGCGATGTTGTCGATGGCAGGGCAGGGGCCAGTTCCACGTTGGCGGCATAATCGCTGTCGCTGCTGAAGGCGATGGCATCTTCCCCGGATTCAGCCAGTACATGAAACTCGTGGGAGAGATTACCGCCGATGGACCCGGTGTCGGCCTGGACCGGGCGATAGTCGAGTCCCAGCCGGCTGAAGATGCGACAGTAGGTGTCATGCATTCGGTGATAGGTGTCGTCCAGTGAGGCGTCGTCGAGGTGGAACGAGTAAGCATCCTTCATCAGGAATTCACGTGCGCGCATGACGCCGAAGCGTGGGCGAATTTCGTCACGGAACTTGGTCTGTATCTGGTAAAGGTTGGCAGGCAGTTGCTTGTAACTGCGGATCTCGCGCCGAATCAGATCGGTGATCACTTCCTCATGGGTAGGGCCGAAGCAAAATTCCCGCCCGTGACGATCCTGCAGGCGAAGCAGTTCCGGCCCGTACTGATCCCAGCGCTTTGATTCCTGCCACAGCTCGGACGGCTGCACGGCCGGCATCAGGACTTCCTGGGCTCCGGCACTGTCCATCTCTTGCCGGATGATGGCCTCCACCTTGCGCAGGACCCGCAGCCCCATCGGCAGCCAGGTATACAGCCCCGAGGCGAGTTTGCGAATCATCCCGGCACGTAACATTAACTGGTGGCTGATGATTTCCGCATCTGCCGGGGTTTCCTTGAGGGTGGAGAGCAACAACTGTGAAGTACGCATACGGGTTCGCTTATGGTGTTGTTATCAAACAGCGATTTTATCCTAATTCCGGCAGACGGGACGAGTGGCCGGGGACAAAAGCCGGCGACGGGACGGTTTATTTTTCTTTGCGGCCGGTCAGGTTCTCGGAAGGGATAACGTTGGCCTCTGTATCGTAACGCAGAGTTTCATAGGGAATTCCAGCCTGCGGAGGGGAATCACTGATCTGCCATTGTCCGTCGGGGTCCTGCCAGCGATACAGCGTTCGGCCCTGATCCTTTCCGCTCAGTTTGTCGAGCTCTTGTCGGGTTTGATCTCTGAGCTCGGGATTCAAATAGACGTATAACGCGCCACCGATCAGAACGGCCAGCACGATGAGAAGAAGTTTTTTCATCCTGGTTAAAAGGTCGCGTTGTTCCAGCCCCACATGGCGCGCGGGGCATCGGCAAACTCGATATAGACCCGCTCGGGATCGATACCGAGCTGCTGCTGAATCAGGCTGCACAGCGCTTCGGACAGGGTCCGGGTTTTATCCTGCGGCAGACCGATACTTTTGAGTTCCAGGTAGGCCAGCGGATCAGTGCTGCCGGCGAAAGACATGGGGACGGGAGGTTCCAGGGCCACCATGACATAGCTTTCTGGTTTTCCGAGCTGTTCAGCGACCAGTTTTGAGGCTGTGCTCAGCAGCTGCTCGGCGGCATCATTGTCCAGGGCCTGGTTGCTCTGGATTTTCAGATACGGCATTCAGTCCTCTCCGCGGGGTTATTTGCAGAAATCCCTGATGGCCTGCTTGGCTTCTTCGATCTTCTGCTGGCGGACTTTGTCATCCAGACGAACCACCTCGCCGTCCTCGTTGCGAACCCGGGGGGTGACAGTGAAGATTTCCAGGTTTTTCTTGGCGTTGGTGCAGTTTTGCTCACGCATCTTTTCGGCATCCTGTTGCGTCTTGGCGATGACGTCATCAGCTTTTTCTTCCTGCTGCGAGTCGCTGCTACTCGGGGCGCTGGATGCCGGAGTGTTGCTGCCTGGTCGGGCGTGTGATCTTACATCTCCCATAACCTCGTATGGCGTGTCCGGATTTTCGGGGGGATTCTGGGAATAGACCGTGTTCCCCGAGGCGTCCTGGTACTTGTAGGTGGTGGCCGTCGCCGGGCTGCTGGCCAGTGCGAGCAGAAGCACGAGGCCGATTGTCTTTGTTAGTGTTTTCATGACCGTATTCTGCGTTGGGTTGTGAGTCATTTACTGTTAAGCCTATCACAGGAGTGGTTTTATCACCTAGCTCAGGTCAGTCTAACGGCCTGTCGTCCATCAACCTTTAGCCTGATCGGGGTATTCCGGAGGCCAGACAGGATTTGCCCTGATTTGGCGCAACTCCGTGTATTTATAACCACTTCCTGATTATAATAGGCCGTTTCTACCCGTCATGACGGGTATTTTTTTCCAATCGAATTCGCAAAATCGCGGGAACGTAACTGGGAGTATTAAAAAAGTGAAACTCAGTGGAGCCGAAATCGTAGTCCAGTTCCTGAAGGATGAAGGCGTTGAATACGTCTTTGGCTATCCGGGCGGCGCGGTTCTGCACATCTATGACGCCCTGTTCAACCAGGATGACGTCAAGCATATTCTGGTGCGGCATGAACAGGGCGCGACCCATTCGGCCGATGGCTATGCCCGTGCCACCGGCAAGCCGGGCGTGGTACTGGTTACCTCGGGACCGGGTGCGACCAACGCGGTTACCGGGATTGCCACGGCCTACATGGATTCCATTCCGATGGTGATCATCACCGGTCAGGTTGCAACCCACTATATTGGCAGTGATGCTTTTCAGGAAGTCGATGCCGTCGGCATTACCCGCCCCTGCGTGAAACACAATTTTCTGGTCAAGCGGGCAGAGGATCTGGCCGAGACTCTGCGCAAGGCGTTTTACGTGGCGAGCACCGGTCGTCCCGGTCCCGTTGTCGTGGATATTCCCAAGGACATCACCGATCCAAACGTGAAGATCGATTATGAATACCCGGACGAAGTCGAAATGCGCTCCTATCAGCCGGTTATCAAGGGGCATCCCGGTGACATCAGCAAGGCCATCGATCTGATTCTTTCGGCGCGCCGGCCGATGATCTATACCGGTGGCGGTGTCGTGCTGAGCGATGCAGATCAGGAACTGATCGATTTTACCCGCAACCTCGGTTATCCGATCACCCAGACCCTGATGGGCCTGGGTGCCTATCCGGCCACCGACAAGCAGCATCTGGGTATGCTGGGCATGCACGGGACCTACGAGGCCAACATGGCCATGCACGAGTGTGACGTACTGGTTGCCATCGGTGCCCGTTTCGATGATCGGGTTACCGGCGACGTCAAACAGTTCTGCCCGGATGCCAAGATTATTCATATCGATATTGACCCTTCGTCGATCTCGAAGAACGTGCGGGTTGATATCCCCATCGTGGGCGATATCAAGCACGTGCTGTCCGACATGAACAAGGCGATCAAGGCTTCCAAGAAGAAGCCCGATGCCAAGGTGTTGGAACAGTGGTGGCAGCAGATTGAAGCGTGGAAGGAGAAAAACTGCCTGCGTTATGACCGCAACAGCGCGTTGATCAAGCCGCAGTTCGTGATCGAAAAACTTTACGAGGTTACCGGCGGCGATGCCTTTGTAACTTCAGACGTAGGTCAGCACCAGATGTTTGCTGCGCAGTTCTATCCCTTTGACAAGCCACGCCGTTGGATCAACTCCGGTGGTCTTGGCACCATGGGCTTTGGCCTGCCGGCCGCGCTCGGCGTGCAACTGGCCCATCCCGACGCGCAGGTGGCCTGCGTGACCGGCGAGGCGAGTATTCAGATGTGTATCCAGGAGCTCTCCACCGCACTGCAGTACATGTTGCCGGTGAAGGTCGTCAATCTGAACAACCGCTACATGGGCATGGTGCGACAGTGGCAGGAGTTTTTCTATGACAGCCGCTATTCGCATTCCTACATGGACACGCTGCCTGACTTTGTCAAACTGGCGGAGAGTTACGGGCACGTGGGCATGCGCATCGAAAACCCGGGTGACGTGGAAGGCGCGCTCAAGGAAGCGTTTGCCATGAAGGATCGGCTGGTGTTCATGGATTTCATCACCGACCAGACCGAGAACGTTTATCCGATGATTGCTGCCGGCAAGGGGCATCACGAGATGCACCTGTCACCGGAGAGGGAGCTGGCCTGATGCGACATATCATTTCATTGCTGATGGAAAATGAGGCCGGCGCCCTGTCACGGGTGGCCGGGCTGTTCTCCGCGCGGGGATATAACATCGAGTCGCTGACCGTGGCACCGACTGAAGATCCGTCATTGTCACGTATGACTATCGTCACCAGCGGCTCTGAAGAGATTATCGAGCAAATCTTCAAACAGCTGAACAAGCTGGTTGACGTGGTCAAGCTGGCGGACATCTCCGAAGGCAACCACATTGAGCGGGAACTCATGATGGTCAAGCTGTCCACACCGGGCGACAGGGAACGCGCCGAACTCAAGCGCATGGCAGATATTTTTCGCGGGCGGATACTGGATGTGACCGACGAGACCTACATCATCGAGCTGACCGGTAACGGTACCAAGCTGGATGCTTTTTTAAGTGCCATCGATCCGAGCCTGATCCTGGAGACCGTACGCTCCGGTTCCACCGGGATCTCGCGCGGCAGCCGGGCACTGCGCGTTTGATTTTCTTCTTTTAAATACATTCAATCTGAATTGACAGGACTATCAGGTATGAACATCTATTATGACAAAGATTGTGATCTCTCTATCATCAAGGGCAAGAAGGTGGCCATCATCGGTTACGGCTCCCAGGGTCATGCCCATGCCAATAACCTCAAGGACTCCGGCGTTGATGTGACCGTCGGTTTGCGCGAGGGTTCGGCTTCCGCCACCAAGGCCGAGAAGGCCGGCCTCAAGGTCAAGAATGTTCCCGAGGCTGTTGCCGGTGCTGATGTTGTGATGATACTGGCGCCGGATGAATTCCAGGCCCGGATTTACAAGCACGACATTGAACCGAATCTGAAAAAAGAGGCCACTTTGGCCTTTGCGCATGGGTTCAGTATTCATTACAACCAGATTGTGCCGCGCGAGGATCTGGACGTGATCATGATCGCCCCGAAGGCACCCGGTCATACCGTGCGCAGCGAGTTTGTTCGCGGCGGCGGCATTCCGGATCTGGTTGCGATATTCCAGGACGCCTCCGGCAAGGCCAAAGAAACCGCGTTGTCCTATGCTTCCGCCATCGGTGGTGGTCGTACCGGGATCATCGAAACCACCTTCAAGGATGAAACCGAAACCGATCTGTTCGGCGAACAGGCCGTACTGTGTGGTGGCGCCGTGGAACTGGTCAAGGCCGGTTTCGAAACCCTGGTTGAAGCCGGTTATGCCCCGGAGATGGCTTACTTCGAATGTCTGCACGAACTGAAGCTGATCGTCGACCTGATGTACGAAGGCGGCATTGCCAACATGAACTACTCCATCTCCAATAACGCGGAGTACGGTGAGTACGTGACCGGTGCCAAGGTTATCAACGAGGAAAGTCGCTGGGCCATGAAAGAAGCCCTGCAGAACATCCAGACCGGTGAATATGCCAAGAAATTTATTCTCGAAGGCATGTCCAATTATCCGGAGATGACCGCGATGCGTCGGCTCAATGCTGAACATCCGATCGAACAGGTCGGTGAAAAGCTGCGCGCCATGATGCCCTGGATCAAGGCCAACGCCCTGGTCGACAAGAGCAAGAACTGAGCGTACCGCTAATTGTGAATGACAAGGCCGGTTCTCTTGACCGGCCTTGTTGTATGCAAAACAGGTCAGAAGCCCTGTTCTCGAAAGGTCTTCACAGCCATGCGGTTTGCGTTATGATCGGATACCCAGCGTCAAGCCAGTAGGGAAATATGATCAAAAAAACCAGCAATGAGCCACGACGTCGCGGCATCTATCTGCTGCCTAACCTGTTCACCACGGCGGCGCTGTTTGCCGGCTTCTATGCCATCGTCGCGGCCATGCATGGCCGTTTTGAACCCGCGGCGATCGCCATCTTCGTCGCCATGATTCTCGACGGGATCGACGGGCGCGTCGCACGCCTGACCAACACCCAGACCGATTTCGGTGCCGAGTATGACAGCCTGTCGGACATGGTCTCCTTCGGGCTGGCCCCGGCGCTGGTGATCTACCAGTGGTCGCTCTTCAGTCTGGGTAAACTGGGCTGGCTGGCGGCTTTCATCTATGCCGCCACCGCGGCCCTGCGCCTGGCCCGTTTTAACACCCAGGTGGAACATGCCGATAAACGCTATTTCCAGGGGCTGGCCAGCCCTTCCGCGGCGGCGATCATTGCCGGGGCGGTGTGGGTCGGTGAGACCTATGAAGTATTCCCCGAGGATCTCAGCTACCTGATGTGGGGCATCACTGTGGTCGTCGGGTTGTTGATGGTCAGTAACGTGCGTTACTACAGCTTCAAGACTATCAATCTGCGCCACCGGGTTCCGTTTGTAGCGGTACTGGTAATTGTCCTGATCCTGGTATTGATATCCTCCAATCCACCGGTGGTTTTGTTCGCCGGTTTCCTGGTCTATGCCCTGTCCGGGCCGGTGCTGACCCTGATTCAGCTGCGTCGCCGGCGGGCCGAGCGGATGCAGGCGCATCAACAAGATGAGCCGGAGAATACGGAAGACTTGGAAAAGTCCTGATCAGGCGTTATATTATTTGTAATGACCGAGCGAATTACCATGAAATTGAACGAACAGACCAACATCGACAATCCTGTCGCTGCACCGGCGGTGCAGGGTCTGTCCCTGTTTGCCCGGTTTACCTCCCTCGATTCTCTCCTGAATCTACGACTGCTGCCCTGAGGGGCAAATTGAGCAGACGACGCGCCGGGCTGGGCGCTACATACCATCAGCCCAACAAGCAGAGAGTTATCAGGTTCACTTTTCATCCATGTCATAATGGGTGGGCAGGAGAGAAACAATGAACGACGACAAATTAATCATATTTGACACAACCTTGCGCGACGGCGAGCAGAGTCCGGGCGCCTCCATGACCAAGGAGGAGAAGATTCGAATTGCCCGTGCCCTGGAACGCATGCATGTGGATGTGATTGAGGCCGGTTTTCCGATTGCCAGCCCCGGGGACTTTGATGCGGTTCGCGCCGTGGCCCGCAGTATCAAGGATAGTACCGTGTGCGGCCTGTCCCGCGCACTGGACAAGGACATCGATCGTGCCGGTGAAGCACTGAAGGAAGCCAACAGTGCGCGTATTCATACCTTCATCGCCACCTCACCGATTCACATGAAGATGAAACTGCGCATGGAGCCGGACCAGGTGGTCGAACAGGCCGTGCGCGCGGTCAAGCGGGCCCGCCAGTACACCGACAATGTGGAGTTTTCGGCTGAGGACGCGGGGCGTTCCGAGCTGGACTTTTTGTGCCGCATTGTCGAGCAAGTGATCGATGCTGGCGCCACGACCATCAACATTCCTGACACTGTCGGTTATAACGTCCCGTTGCAGTTTGGTGAGACCATTCGCCAGTTGATCGAGCGGGTACCCAATTCCGACAAGGCCGTGTTCTCGGTTCACTGTCATAATGATCTCGGCCTGGCCGTGGCCAACTCATTGTCGGCCGTGTTAAACGGCGCCCGCCAGGTGGAATGTACGATCAACGGATTGGGTGAGCGTGCCGGCAACGCCTCGCTGGAAGAAATCGTCATGACGGTCAAGACCCGCAAGGACATCTTTCCGTGCAGCGTGAATCATATCGATACCCGCGAGATCGTACCGACTTCCAAGCTGGTTTCGGGCATCACCGGGTTTGCCGTGCAGCCCAACAAGGCGATCGTGGGTGCCAACGCTTTTGCTCACGAGTCCGGTATTCACCAGGACGGCGTACTGAAGAGCCGCGAGACCTACGAAATCATGAGTGCCGAGGATGTTGGCTGGGCCGCCAACCGTATGGTGCTGGGCAAGCACTCGGGACGTAACGCGTTTCGTTCCCGCTTGAAAGAGCTTGGTGTTGAGTTTGCTTCGGAAGATGAATTGAATGAAGCTTTTGCCCGTTTCAAGGATCTTGCCGACAAGAAACACGAGATCTTCGACGAAGACCTGCAGGCACTGGTGACCGAGACCGGCATCTCTGCCGAGAACGAACACATTCACCTGGTGGCCATGCGGGTCTGTTCCGAAACCGGCGAGACTCCGCACGCGACGCTGACCCTTAACGTCGACGGCCGGGAACAGACCGCGGAGTCCGAGGGCGGCGGGCCGGTGGATGCCGCGTTCCGGGCCATCGAGAAGGTGGTCAACAGCGGCAGCGAACTGTTGCTCTATTCAGTCAACAACATCACCAGCGGCACCGACGCCCAGGGTGAGGTGACCGTGCGCATGGAAAAGGGTGGTC
>JASFNY010000045.1:0-9414 GCA_050116795.1 Thiohalophilus sp. | reverse complement strand
GACTCTTGATTGATTCCAGCGCGTTCAGCAGGTTGTCTTCTGCATCAGCGGGATCGGTATTGTTATTTTGTTTGCTCATGAGTTTTTGTTGTCGAGATTGTGCGTGTTGAGCTCATAACCACGATCGCGGTAAAACTTGAACCGTTCGCGTCCGGCATGGCGCGCCTGTTCGTCCCCGGCAATCACCTCTGCCACTCGTTCGAAGCGACTGAAAAACGCCGGCACCTCCTGGCTCAGGTTGATCAATACCCGGTTGTGATCCTCCGGTTCCGCGCCGTGGCCGATAATAATCGCGGCATCGCGCGCTACTTTATCATCCTGCAGGCAGTGCGGTATGAAACTGCCGTCACGGAATGTCCAGAGTAACTGGTCCAGTTGTTCCGCCTGCTGCCGGTCGTCTGTATGTATATATATAGTATGGTCCAATGCGTAGGCTTTTTCCGCCAGTCGGCAGGCTAGCCGTTGGCGGGCCTGGGTGTTGGTGTCCTCGACGATGTAGAAATCAACCCGGGTCATCAGAGCTGGTACTTCTTACCACATTGATCGAGCAGATACTGGGTCAGCAGCGGTACCGGACGCCCGGTTGAGCCTTTTTCCTTGCCGCTTTTCCAGGCGGTGCCGGCGATGTCCAGGTGTGCCCACTTGTACTTTTCGGTAAAGCGCGACAGGAAGCAGGCGGCGGTGATGGTACCTGCCTCGCGCCCACCAATATTGGCCATGTCCGCGAAGTTGCTCTTGAGCTGGTCCTGGTATTCATCCCACAACGGCAGTTGCCAGGCGCGGTCCTGACTCTTCTGTCCGGCATCCAGTAGGGCGTCGGCCAGCGACTGGTCGTTGCTGAGCAGACCACAGGGATGGTTGCCCAGGGCTATGATGCAGGCGCCGGTGAGGGTTGCCGTATCGATGACGGCTTTTGGTTTGAAGCGTTCACTGTAGGTAAGTGCGTCGCAAAGAATCAGCCTGCCTTCCGCGTCGGTATTCAGGATTTCGATAGTCTGGCCGGACATGCTGGTCACCACATCGCCCGGCTTGTTGGCGTTCCCGTCCGGCAAGTTTTCGCACGAGGGGACTATCGCAACGACATTCACGTTTGGCTGCAGTTCGCCAATGGCCAGCATGGTTCCCAATACACCGGCGGCCCCGCCCATATCGTATTTCATCTCATCCATGGCGGCGGCCGGTTTGATAGAGATACCACCGGCATCAAAAGTGATGCCCTTGCCAACCAGTACGTAGGGCCGGGTCTCTTTTTTGGTGCCCTGGTATTCGACGACAATCAGTTTCGGCGGCTGGCGGCTACCCTTGGCGACTGACAGAAATGCGCCCATCTTGAGAGCCTCGATGTCTTTCTGGTTCAGGACCCGCACCTTCATGTTGTTGTAGGTCTTTAGCTGTTTACCGGCCTGACTGGCGAGGTAAGTGGGTGTGCAGATATTGCCGGGCAGATTGCCCAGGTCCCGGGTGAAACTGCAGCCCTTGCCGATGGCCTCACCGATTTTCAGGCCGAGGCGAGCCGCCTTCATTAATTTTTCATCAACAGCAAGTTGCAGTTTGCCAAGCGGATAGTCGGGGTCCTCCTTCTTGCTGAATGTCTGCTGGTAACGGTACAGCACCTGGTAGGTCAATTCTGCCGCGCGTCGGACGTTCCAGGCCCCGGAACGATTCTGGACTTCCAGATCGGTCAGGTAACAGGCGGCATCACGTGCCCCCGAGTCATTGACTGTCTGGATGGCGCCGGTCATTGCCTTGCTGAATTGTTTGTCATCGAACTCTTTTTGTTTGCCGCAGCCGATCAGCAGGACACGATCGGCCTTGATACCGGGGAGTCCGTGTAGCATCAGGGTCTGGCCGGGTTTGCCGTCCATGTCACCCTGTTTGAGGACGCGGTTAATTGCGCCACCGGTGACTTTGTCCAGTGCCTTGGCGTGGGGTCCGGGCTGTCGCTTCTCGAACACGCCGACGATCAGACAGTGACCGGTTTGCTGTTCAATCGGGGCGGATTTGAGGGTGATCTTCATATAAATTCCTGTGATTGCCTGTGTGATAAGGTGTTGCCGCGTATCAATTCGGCGATGTGGACAATATAATACAGTATTGTTTACTTATATAGATAACGAACCGGCTATCAACCCCTGATTCTAACGTGATTATTGCCCGTTACCTCGTCAAGGAAGTCTTCCTCACCCTGCTGGCGGTGACAACAGTGTTGTTGCTGATCGCTCTCAGCGCACAACTGGTCGGGTTGTTCAACGATGTGGCCAGCGGCGCTTTGCGCATCGATACCGTACTGCAGATTTTCTCTCTGCGTATTATCGGTATTCTGGTCTTTATACTGCCGTTGTCTCTCTATCTTGCCATCCTGCTGTCACTGAGTCGGCTCTACCGCGACAGTGAGATGACGGCAATCGCTGCCTGCGGTATCGGCACCAACTATATTCTGCGTTCAGTGCTCGGCCTGGCGATAGTAATCGCCGTGTTCCAGGGCGTACTTAGTCTGCAACTGTCGCCCTGGGCCGAGAACCAGATACTGCGATTGACCGCGTTGGCTCAGAGTCAGGGTGATATCCAGGGTATTGTGCCGGGTCGCTTCCAGGAGATGCGCGAGGGTGGTGGCGTGGTTTATGTCGAGGAACTTGATCGGGAAAACAATCGAATGCAGAACGTCTTTGTCCAGCAACAGCGCAAGGATAATGCATCCATTATTCGTTCGAGCAGTGGCCACCAGATGGTGGAGAAAAAAAGCGGTGATCGATTTATGGTACTGGAAGATGGCTTTCGTTATGAAGGTCGTCCTGGACAGGATGATTACACGGTTATTGAATTTAAAAAACACGGGCTTCGAATCCAGGAAAAGGAACCTGTCATTGCGAGCCGCAAGCACAAGGCGATATCCACTCCGGAACTCATGGAAGAGGACAAGCGTGGTTACACGGCGGAATTGCAGTGGCGTATTTCCTCGGCACTTACATGCCTGGTACTTGCGATACTGGCCGTACCACTGAGCGTCACATCCCATCGGCAGAGTCGTTATGGAAAACTGGCTCTGGCGATCGTGCTGTACGTCTTGCTCACCAATCTGTTGACCGTTTCCCGAAACTGGTTATTTGATGAGCAGATATCTCCTTATATCGGACTTTGGTGGGTACATCTTCTGGTGTTACTGATCGGCATTGTATTGCTTCTGCGGCAAAGCGGAATCTGGCACAGGCGGGTTCGTAAGACGGTGATGTCATGAAGATCATCGAACGATATATCGGGCAGGCCGTGATTAATGGCGTAATGGCTGTGCTGGCTGTGCTGGTTGCCTTATTTGCGTTAATTGATTTTGTTGATGAATTCGATCAGGTTGGCAGAGGCAGCTACAACATCTGGCATGCGATGGCCTATGTCGTGATGGAGCTGCCGCGGCAAATGTACGAGATTTTCCCCATGGCAGTATTGTTGGGCACCATGCTGGGTCTGGGAATGCTGGCCAATAATCGTGAGCTGGTGGTTATACGCAGCGCGGGACTGTCGATTAACCGCATCGTGTGGGCCATTATGAAGACGGCCGCGATGTTGATACTTCTGGCGATGGTAATCGGAGAGGTCGTGGCACCTCCGCTTCATGAGTACAGCAACCAGAAGCGCCTGCAACTTATGGGAACCAAGATCAGTCTCAATTCCCAGTACGGACTATGGGCGCGGGACGGTGATACCTATATCAATGTACGACGTATCGACAGTCAGGCCCGTTTGCGAGGGATACATCTGTATACCTTTGATGGGCAACGTATGCGTGTCCAGTTGCGTGCCAGAACCGCACAATACGACGGAGAACAATGGCTTCTGAAAAATGTTACCCGTTATGAATTTGATGGCAAAACGACCCGCAAAGAGCGTTTCGATACGCTGCAGTGGAAAACATTACTCGACCCCGACTTGATTGGAGTGGTAACCGTTGATCCGGATTCACTGGCTGTATGGCGATTGGACAGTTACATCGACTATTTGCAGGATAATGGTCTTGATTCTGGTCAGTATGAACTGGCCTTATGGGGTAAGCTGGTGATGCCATTTTCCCTGGCAGCTATGGTACTGCTGGCCGTCCCGTTCGTATTCGGTTCACAGCGAAATACCGGTATGGGCCAGCAGATTCTTGTGGGATTTCTTATAGGTATCGTTTTCTATATTGCCAATCGGCTTGCCGGCCAGATGGGGCTGGTCTATGAATTCCCCCCGGCACTGGCGGCGGCTCTGCCAACAGTACTTGTAATTACTGTTTCGTTGTTACTGTTCCGTCGATTGCGCTGAGCGTTTCTGTTTGGGCAGAAGAATAATCTGCGTGCGAGTCAGGCGTTCTCTCCAGCCGTTTGGCCAGTTGTCGACTACCAGCCAGGCCAGAGCGATCAACACGATACTGCCACGGGGAAGCTGTTGTAATAAATGCAGTATTCCCGGTAACTGCAGTTCCTGATCGAGATAAACAGCGACACCCAGAATCAATGCCAGCCAGGCTGGTAATCCTGTAGCAAAGCGCAGCAGTGCCGCCAGCCAGGTGGGGTCACGCTGATCAGCCAGTACCAGCCGCAATCGCCAGGCACGCATTCCGAGTGTCTGCCCGCCATGGGTCCAGAACCAGCCAAAAAAAGCAAAAGTAATGAGCAGAAAGTAACCGCTTAACAGCAGGTTATGCCCTTGCACAGCCTCGCCACCAGTGAAGATCAGGGGAATGGCCGAAGCGATAAACAGGATCGCCAGCATCAGCAGGCTGTCATATAGAATCGCAAACAGGCGCCGATAGAGCGGTGCGGAAGGTATTTCGTTCATGCGGGTTCCCGGATGCAGAAGAATGTAATTGCAGGTAGTGCCCCTATTTTATAGGCGGCTATAAAAAAACTCTATATGGAAATCCTGTTCAGGTCTGTTATTACTTAATTAAGAGGATTGAATGCAAGCTCAAGGCTTGCGGCAATCAACCGCGATCTATAACGCGGCATCATAACGATAATACAAATCTAAAACGAGGGGACTGCATGAGCGTCATATCCGATCTGGTGGCGACACCGGGCGTCATCGCAGCAGGTGAATATACTTACCGGGGAGATCGGTTTTCCTATGAGGGCCAGCTCGACTACGAGACAGCGCGCATGGCCTCGATCATGTGTCGTGCCACGACGATGGCGGTACACATGGAAACCGACATGTTAAAACATCTCAAATCCGATTGTGGCTGTGCACCTGCACGTGGCTGGGTAGTCCGTGGCGAAAACATTACGGTTTGCGTCATGGCCAACATATTCTGTTTCGTGGATAACGAGAGCTCTTCATTGAATGAAATAATGGAGTACATGCGTGAACACGTGGCGGGCCCGGAAGAGATGCTGGTATAAATTCCGGCAAATAATTTCAATAAGAACATCCTTCATTCTAAGGAGTTATCGATGGTGGATCTGGACAAATTAATCAATCTTGAAGGTGCAATGGCCGCTTTCAGTTTCAGCAGCAAAGGGGAGCTGCAGGAATCTCGTATCAACACGGACAGCGAAATGGACGATACGATTCTCGATCTTATTGCACATGTTTGTGTGGCCAATACTTCGATTGCCACAATGCAGGCAAGAGGCTGGGAAAATGTTACCGGTTCAGGCGGGTTTTACCCCATCAAGGGTTTTTCCCTGATCGGTTTTGATTGGACTGTTATCGCCAACGAGGAAGCCGGTATTATCATGCCCAATGACAAGGTGGATTATGAAGCCGCCTATGCTGCACTCGGCGCATAAGGGGGCGTGGCATGATAAAGCAGATTATGATCCTCGATGGTGTGATGGCGGTAGCCCATTTCCGAGATGATGGGGAGCTGGTGGAGGGCTATGGCATGGGTGGCCAGGAACAGCTGGCAAGCCTGGCCCATTTTGCGCACGATTATAAAAGGCTGGTTCAGGGTAATGCCGATCAGCTTTCGATGTTTACCGGAATGCGCGGCTGGACGCCACCGGGTGGCTGGATCGTGCGGGGTGATAAAATTACTGTTTGCAGCGTTGGTAACGTGGTCTGTCTGCTCGATTCCAGTGAGGGGCGACTCAATGAGGTGATGAGGGAATTGCGTGACGCCTCCCAATGGTGACCTCTTGTGAAAGCTACTACGCTTGCCATTACTGCGTTACAAAAGGTCTCAAAATACTCATTTACTGTTGTGTAAATTCCGCTTTTTCGCCCTTTTGTGTCTTGTGCTGGCTGCGCTCGTGACGCTTTCAACAAGAGTCCTCCCCACATAGCTATGTGATTTCAGCTCTTCAGTAATTTCCGCTTAATCACCCGCGAATCGGGAAGCAGCGGGGCTCTGTTAAGCCTGGCGTGAGTTGGTGTATCATTGCACCTGTTCCTCAACCCCAATCAACTCCGGGATTTTCGCGCATGTTGCAACTCCGAGGCGGCTCGGCCCTGTCATCCTTTCGTCTGGATAAATGCCTCGCCTCCCTGCGCGCTGAAGTGCCCGAGGTTTCCGAAGTCGAAGCGATTTTCCTGCATTTTGTTGACTGTGAGCAACGACTCGATTCTCAACAGCAGCAGATCCTGGACAGTTTGCTGGATTACGTTGAAGCACCGTCCAGGACCCTGGCCGGTCACGATTTTCTCGTCATTCCCCGGCCTGGCACCATATCCCCCTGGTCGAGCAAGGCCACTGACATTGCCCACAACTGTGGTCTGCAGACAGTCAAACGGATCGAGCGCGGCATTCTCTATACCGTGGTTCTGGATAACGGGGACACGCTCAGCACAGAGCAGGCTGATCGCCTGGCTGCCGTATTGCACGACCGCATGACCGAGGCGGTATTTCAGGATGCGGGCGAGGCCGAACGATTGTTTCGCCATCCTGAACCGGGCCCGCTGGCTGTCGTGGATGTGCTGGATGGCGGACGCGAGGCATTACAACAGGCCAATGCGGATCTGGGGCTGGCCCTGGCCGAGGACGAGATTGACTACCTGCTGGAGAATTTCCAGACCCTGGGCAGAAATCCTTCCGATGTGGAATTGATGATGTTTGCCCAGGCCAATTCGGAACATTGCCGGCACAAAATCTTCAATGCCGACTGGATCATCGACCATCAGACGCAGAACCATTCCCTGTTCGGCATGATTCGTAATACCTACAAACAGCATAGTGACGGCATCCTCTCCGCCTACAGCGACAACTCGGCGGTGATCGAGGGCCAGCGTGCCGGGCGCTTTTATCCCGCCTCGAATAGCCGTGAATATGATTATCATGATCAGGATATCCATATCCTGATGAAAGTGGAGACCCATAATCACCCGACCGCGATTGCCCCGTTTCCCGGTTCGGCGACCGGGGCGGGCGGTGAAATTCGGGATGAAGGGGCAACAGGCCGGGGATCGCGACCCAAGGCCGGACTATGTGGCTACTCGGTGTCCAATCTACGCTTGCCCGGCGCAACCCGTCCCTGGGAGACCGACTACGGCAAACCGGGCAGAATCGTCTCCGCGCTGGACATCATGATCGAGGCGCCAATTGGCGCAGCGGCCTTCAATAATGAATTCGGACGCCCCAACCTGTGCGGTTATTTTCGCACCTACGAAGAACGGGTTCCCGGCCCGCAGGGCGAGGAGGTGCGTGGTTATCACAAGCCGATCATGCTGGCCGGCGGGGTCGGGAATATTCGCGGCGATCATATTGCCAAGAACGATATTCCGCCCGGCGCCCGAATCGTGGTGCTGGGTGGCCCCGCCATGTTGATCGGGCTTGGCGGCGGCGCGGCTTCCTCGATGGCCAGCGGCGAGAGCCTCGAGGATCTCGATTTCGCCTCGGTACAACGTGGCAATCCCGAGATTCAGCGTCGGGCCCAGGAGGTGATCGATCAATGCTGGCAACTCGGCGGCGACAATCCGATTATCAGCATTCATGATGTCGGGGCCGGCGGGCTTTCCAACGCGCTGCCGGAGCTGGTGAATGACAGCGGTCGCGGCGGGCAATTCGAACTGCGCGCTGTACCCAATGACGATCCCGGCATGTCACCCATGGAAATATGGTGTAACGAGGCCCAGGAACGTTATGTGCTGGCGGTAGCACCGGCTGACATGGACCGCTTTGCCGAAATCTGTCGCCGCGAGCGCTGTCCCTGGGCGGTAGTCGGCGAGGCCATCGAGGAACGTCGGCTGGTGGTGGGGGACGCCCACTTCGACAACACGCCGATCGACATGCCGCTGGAAGTCCTGCTGGGCAAGCCGCCCAAGATGCTGAGGGATGTTCAGCATGCCCCGTTCGCCAAGCCCGGGTTCGAGACTGCCGGGGTGGATTTGCAGGAAGCCGTCGAACGGGTGCTGGCGCTGCCGACCGTGGCGGATAAAAGTTTCCTGATTACGATCGGGGATCGCAGTGTGACCGGACTGGTGGCGCGTGACCAGATGGTGGGGCCCTGGCAGGTGCCGGTAGCCGATGTCGCGGTGACCGCGGCCAGTTATGACAGCGTGGTCGGTGAAGCCATGGCCATGGGCGAGCGGACCCCGGTAGCGCTGTTGCATCATGCCGCCTCGGCCCGTATGGCCGTCGGTGAAGCACTCACTAACCTGGCGGCCGCGTCGGTCAGCAGTCTGCAACGGGTGGTACTTTCGGCCAACTGGATGGCGGCTGCCGGTCATCCCGGCGAGGACGCCGGCCTCTACGACGCCGTCAAAGCGGTCGGCATGGAACTGTGTCCGGCCCTGGGTATCACAATACCGGTGGGCAAGGACTCCATGTCGATGAAGACCGTCTGGGATCAGGCGGGAGAGACCCGTTCGGTGACAGCACCGCTGTCGCTGATTATCTCTGCGTTCGCACCGGTCAGCGACGTGCGCCGCACCCTGACCCCGCAGTTACAAACCGATCAGGGTGATACCTGTCTGATTCTGATTGACCTGGGCAAGGGTGCCAACCGCCTGGGTGGCTCCTGCCTGGCACAGGTCTATAAACAGCTGGGACATCATCCCGCGGATCTTGATGACCCTGAAGCGCTGAAACAGTTTTTCAATGTTATTCAGTCGCTCAATCAGTCCGGCCTCCTGCTGGCTTATCACGATCGCAGTGATGGTGGTCTGCTGGCCACCGTGTGCGAGATGGCTTTTGCCAGTCACTGCGGACTGCGGATTCTGCTCGACGGGCTGGGGCAGGACCCGATTTCTGCCCTGTTCAGCGAAGAGCTGGGCGCCGTGATCCAGGTACGCGAGGCTGACCGGCCGACGGTACTCGCGGCCCTCAAGCAGGCCGGACTGGGTCACTACAGCCATGTCATTGGTCAGCCTGAAGCAGATGACCAGCTGATATTCGAACAGGCCGGTGAAGTCCTGCTGGCATCGGCTCGCGTCGATCTGCAGCGCATCTGGAGTGAAACCAGTTACCGGATCCAGGCGCTGCGGGACAATGCCGAATGTGCACAA
>JASFNY010000044.1:0-9415 GCA_050116795.1 Thiohalophilus sp. | reverse complement strand
CAGAATATAAACCTCCAGCAACGCGCGTGTGCCGTCCACCGTCGGCCGGGTACCCAGGCTGGCCACCGCACGCAGCGGTTCCTGATCCAGCCCATATACTTCCACCGCAAAGATTCCCTGCAACGGGGTCTGTTTGCGGTGCAAATGAATGTTGGCAGTGGGAAACCCGAGCTCGCGGCCCAGTTTGTTACCATGCGCCACTCGACCACTCATTCGATAGTCCCGTCCCAGCAGGCGTTCCGCCGCGTGCATGTCACCGGCTTCCAGCGCTCGACGAACCCGGGTGCTACTGACCCGCTCCCCGTCGATCTCAAAGGTGTGCATATTGACCACCTGGAATCCATATTGTTGACCAGCCTCGCGCAGGTGTTCGATATTACCTGCCCGCTGGCGACCGAATCGAAAATCGTCGCCAACGACCAGGTATTTCACACCCAGGCCATCGATCAGTACCCGGTGAATGAACTCCTGTGGCTCAAGTGCCGCCAGCTTTGCATTGAATGGCAGACACAACACACGATCCACGGCATAACGGCGCAGGGCATGCAACTTCTCCCGAAAACGGGTCAGGCGCGCCGGCGCCGCCTCGGGACGAAAATATTCCAGTGGCTGCGGCTCGAAGGTGATCACCACCGCAGGCAGGCACATTTCGTCGGCCTTCTCTGCCAGCTGGCCGATTACCGCCTGATGCCCCAGATGCGCCCCGTCGAAATTGCCGATGGTAGCCACGCAACCGTGGTGACGGGAACGCAGATTATGCAGACCGCGGATCAGCTCCATTATCGAGGTTCACTGCCTGAAAAAAGGCCAAAAGTATAACAAAAACAAAGAGCTGTTTGAGAAAAATCCCCGGACATATCAGCCCGAGACCGGGCGACGGAATTGCCCGAAATGCAGACCGCTGGCAGCCAGGATCGCAAAGTAAATTACTGCCCCGACAGGAATCAGCCAGCCCAGATGCAGAAGCCGTTCTGTCAGTGAGTAGCCGATCCACTGCTGCCAGTCCCCGGCCAGCCACCATAACACGCTACCCATTACCGCGGCCGCCAGGACCAGCCGCGCCAGGTAACCGATCCATCCTGCTTCTGGACGAAAGACCCCGTCACGCAACAGGCCGCGCAATAACAGCATGGCATTGATGAAAGACGAAAAGGTGGTGGCAAGTGCCAGTCCGGCATGCGGCGCCGCGTAGCCCAGCTGTACCAGGCTGACGACCAGGATCACATTGAACAGCATGTTGGCCGCCATCGCGATCATCGCCACTTTCATCGGCGTTTTGGTGTCCTGGCGGGCGAAATAGCCCGGGACCAGCACCTTGACCAGCATAAACCCGAGCAGCCCGAAGCTGTAGGCGATCAGCGCGAGCGACATCATTTGCAGATCGTGCTCGCCTTTGCCGCCGTATAAAAACAGCGCTGCAAGAATCGGCCCGGCCAGCACACCCAGCCCGACAGCGGCCGGCAGGCCGATCAGCAACACCCAGCGCAACGCCCAGTCCAGGGTGCGTGAAAATGCCAGCGAATCCTGTTGCGCAAACTTCTCCGACAGATAGGGCAGGATCACCGTGGCCAGACCGATGCCGAACAACCCCAGTGGAAACTCCATCATGCGGTCGGCAAAATAGAGCCAGGTGATGCTGCCAAAAGTCAGGAACGAGGCGACCATCACATCGAACAGCAGATTGATCTGCATGGCCGAGGAGCCGATGATGCCCGGCAGCATCAGTTTCATGATTCGCCTTACCCCGGAATCCTTCCAGCCCCAGCGTGGCCAGCGCAGCAGTTTCAGTCTCAGGAGAAACGGCAACTGTAACAGCAGCTGCACGACACCGGCGATCAACACCCCCCAGGCCAGGGCCATGGCAGGCACATCAAAATAGCGCGACAGCCAGATGGCCGCGCCTATCAGGCTGAGGTTGAGCAGCACCGGAGTGAATGCCGGCAGGGCAAAACGGCCATAGGTATTGAGCACACCGCCGGCCAGCGCAGTCAGCGAGATGAAAAAGATATACGGAAAGGTAATGCGCAGCATTTCGGCAGTAAGCTGCACCTGTTCCGGATCGCCGATATAACCCAGCGCGATCAGCATGACGAACAGGGGGGTGATCAGAACCACCACCGCGGTCAGGATCAGCAGCACCGCACCGAGGGTCCCCGCGGTGGACGCCACCAGGTCCCGCACCTCGTCCGCCTCGCGCTGCACCTTGTACTCGGCCAGCACCGGGACAAATGCCTGGGCGAAGGCCCCCTCGGCGAACAGCCGGCGCAGGAAATTGGGAATCTTGAAGGCAATCAGGAAGGCGTCGGTGGCCCGGCCGAACTCGAACACGGCGGCGAAAACCACGTCTCGCAACAGCCCGGTGAGGCGCGAGATGAGGGTCATACTGCTGAATACCGCGGTGGACCGTAACAGCCCCATGAAAGCGTCTCTATCTTGTTGTTATTAAAGATATAATTTGTTTGTAACCACTTACAGACCAGACCGGCAAGAGTGCGGGCCGGAATCATTCCCAAGCATCTTACCCCAGCCGGCGGGGCACTGGATACGCGACGCGGGAAATTTCGCCAAGTCGTTGACATTGCGGGGCAAAACCACGATCATACGCGGCTTTCCAATATTCAGAATTGCACCGAGTCAGGAGACACGTTTTGGCCAACACTGCACAATCTCGCAAACGGGCGCGCCAGGCGGAAAACAACCGCCAGCACAACGCAGCCTACCGTTCCATGTTCCGCACCTTCATCAAGAAAGTGCTGACCGCAGTGAAATCCGGCGACAAGGCCCAGGCTGAACAGGCCTACAAGGATGCCGTGGCTGTGATCGACAAGACCACCAGCAAGGGCCTGATTCACAAGAACAAGGCCGCCCGGCACAAGAGCCGCCTGAACGCCCGCGTCCGCGCGATGTAAGGCCGTTCTCGACGCCCATAAAAAAGCCGGAGTTTTTGCTCCGGCTTTTTTGTGTCCACTTGATCTGTTTCAGGCGGCTTGGACCTGCCTGAACATGCCTTCGAGCTGTTGCTGGTTGAAGGGTTTACGCAGGGTGCCGAGCATTTTGACCCCGGCTTCGCGGGCTACGTTCATCGCCATCTGGATCATCTCATCGGCCGCGGCGGTAACAAAAATACAGGGCACACCCGGTTGATGAAGCCCCATGGCCACCACGAAATCGACCCCGTTCATGGCCGGCATATTGAGGTCCAGCAGCACCAGCCCGTAGGTTTCCCGGTCCAGGCGTTCCAGCCCCTCGTGACCATCGACCGCGCAGTCTACCTGGGTCTCCCCGATCTGCTCGAACATGGTGGCAACCAGCTTGTTGAGCTGGGGATCATCATCGACAACCAGTATCCGCATCTTCGACTCCTGTAATTCCATTTCCAGAAAATAATATCCCTGTATAAGTCGAAAGTATCGACCACTGGTCCGGGCATTTTAGCCTTTCATACCATAATCATGTTATCTCTGTGAATCAGTTCCGGTTCGTCGATATATCCCAGGATCGATTCGATGGCCTCGCTGGGCCGGCCCATGATGCGTCGCACTTCATCGGCACTGTAGTTGACCAGTCCCCGGGCGATCTCCTGCCCCTGGGGGTCCAGGCAGGCCACCATCTCGCCGCGGGCAAAGTCGCCTTCCACACCTTTTACGCCGACGGCCAACAGGCTGCGGCCGGATTCGCGCAATACCTTGACCGCCCCCTCGTCCAGTTCCAGCCGGCCGCGCATCTGCAGATGGCCGGCCAGCCACTGCTTGCGGGCCGCCAGCGGCGCCTGTTCGGCGTACAGCAGGCTGCCCAGTTGCTCGCCATTGCGCAACCGGGTCAGGACATCGGCTTCACGGCCCGAGGCGATCAGCGTGGAAGCCCCGGAGCGTGCCGCCAGTCGTGCTGCGCGTAGCTTGGTCTTCATTCCTCCCCGGCCCAGTGCCCCGGCGCTGTCCGCGGCCATCGCGTCCAGCGATGGGTCATTGACCGGCGCCTCGTCGATCAACTCGACATCAGCGTGCTGGCGGGGATCGCGATCGAACAGCCCCGGCTGATCGGTCAGGATCACCAGAAAATCGGCTTCCACCAGGTTGGCCACCAGGGCAGCCAGGGTGTCGTTGTCGCCAAATCGAATTTCGTCCGTAACCACGGTATCGTTTTCGTTGATAACCGGAATGACCCCCAGTTGCAGCAGGCTGCGTACCGAACTGCGGGCATTGAGATAGCGCTTGCGGCTGGTCAGGTCGTCGTGGGTCAGCAGCACCTGGGCGGTATGCAGGTTATAGCGGGCGAAGCGCGATTCGTAGGCCTGAATCAGCCCCATCTGCCCCACTGCGGCGGCGGCCTGCAGATGATGCAGTTCGCTGGGGCGCTGCTTCCAGCCAAGGCGACACATGCCTTCGGCCACCGCACCTGAAGAGACCAGTACCACCTCGACGCCCTGCCCGGCCAGGGCCGCGATCTGGGCGGTCCACGCATCCAGCCCGGCCTGATTCAGGCCGGTGCCATCCGTGGTCAGCAGCGCACTGCCGATCTTGATCACCCAGCGTTGGGAATTTTTCAGTTGTTGGCGTCCGGCGGCCATCGTCGGCGACCCTTCCTTCTATATTGATTTATTCTTCTGCCTGCGCCTCGTCACGCTGGCGCTCGATATGGCTCATGATGTCATAACACAGCTGCTGTGTGCCGATTTTGCCAATCGCCGAGATCGGATAGACCGGTCCCTGCCAGTCCAGGGCCTCGACGATGGCCTGGCAGCGCTCTTCACGATCTTCTTCGGGCAGCAGATCAATCTTGTTCAGCACCAGCCAGCGCTCGTATTCCGCCAGTTGCGGATCGAAACGTTGCAGTTCCTGCTCGATGGTGCGTACATCACTGACCGGATCGGCCTCCGGATCCAGTGGCGACACGTCCACCAGGTGCAGCAGCAGCCGGGTCCGCGAGACATGCTTGAGAAACTGGATACCCAGCCCGGCGCCTTCGGCCGCCCCCTCGATAATGCCCGGAATATCCGCAATCACAAAGCTGCGATGGGTCTCGACACTCACCACGCCCAGGTTGGGATAGATAGTAGTAAACGGATAATCGGCCACCTTGGGGCGCGCCGCGGAAACGGCGCGAATAAAGGTCGACTTGCCGGCATTGGGCAACCCCAGCAGCCCCACGTCAGCCAGTACCTTCAGCTCCAGGCGCAGCTGGCGGGCTTCACCGGGCGTGCCCGGAGTGGACTGGCGCGGCGCCCGGTTGGTACTGCTCTTGAAATGGGTGTTGCCGATGCCGTGACGACCGCCCCTGGCGACCAGCAGGCTCTGCCCCTCATCCACCACATCGCCGATCAGCTCCTGAGTGTCCTCGTCGAACACCTGGGTACCCAGCGGCACCGGAATCCGCAGATCCTCGCCGCCCTTGCCGGTCATGTTGCGGCCCTTGCCAGGCTGGCCGTTTTCGGCCTTGAAGCGCCGGGTATAGCGAAAGTCGGCCAGGGTATTGAGGTTACGCTCGCCGACCAGGTAGATGTCGCCACCGTCACCGCCATCCCCGCCGTCTGGGCCGCCAAACTCGATGAATTTTTCGCGGCGAAAGCTGACGCAGCCGTTGCCGCCCTTGCCGGCTTCGACCCGAATTGCTGCTTCATCGACGAATTTCATCTTTCGGTTGTCCTGTAACAAAAACCCCGTCACGAGGGACGGGGCTTTGGTGGTTCGGCTTGTACCCTGGCGTAATCAGGCCGGGATAATGCTGACCCGTTTGCGCTGGTTCGGTCCCTTGGTCTCGAATACCACGGTGCCATCGACCTTGGCAAACAGGGTATCGTCGCCACCTTTGCCCACGTTCACGCCCGGGTGAACCTTGGTGCCGCGCTGGCGAACCAGGATGTTGCCGGCCTTGACCAACTGACCGCCGTAGCGCTTGACGCCCAGGCGTTTGGATTGTGAATCGCGACCGTTACGGGTACTGCCGCCTGCTTTTTTATGAGCCATGCTTTACTTCCTCTTGCTTAACCGCTGATGCCGGTGATTTCCAGTTCCGTGTAGTCCTGGCGGTGCCCCTGGGTCTTCCGGCTGTGCTTGCGGCGACGAAACTTGATGATGGTGATCTTCTTGCCCCGGCCGTGGCTGGCGACAGTCGCGGTGACCTTGCCGCCCTCGACGTAGGGCTTGCCGACCTTGAAGTCCTCGCCATCGGCGATCATCAGGACCTTGTCGATATCCACGCTGGCGCCCTGCTCGGCGTCGAGCTTCTCGACCTTGATTTTCTGGCCCTGTTCAACCCGGTACTGCTTGCCACCGGTTTCGATAACCGCGTACATAATTCTGTGCTCCAAATATCCCGCCCGTGAGCGGATTTGACTTGTGGAAAGGGGCGCAATTTTAGCGTCTGGGGCCCGCCCGGTCAAAGAATTTTCCTGAATTTTTACCCATTTAGGGGCCTCTTCACGACCCTGTCTGCTTGACAGGAATCCGGGGGCTCCCTAGCATCTTGCGCTTTGCCCACCGGACCAGGCAGGCCATTGAAATCTCTCGACGACATTCAGGCGCTCATCGGCCCCGACATGGCTGAGGTCAACCGCTGTATCGACCAGCGGTTGCGCTCCGATGTGGCCCTGATCAACCAGATAAGCGCTTACATTATAAATAGTGGCGGCAAGCGCCTGCGGCCCGTCATCCATTTGCTGAGCGCCCGGGCCCTGGGCTACGAGGGGCACTATCATATTGATCTGGCAGCGATAATCGAGTTCATCCATACGGCCACCCTGCTGCATGACGACGTGGTGGACGGCTCCGAGCTGCGCCGTGGCCGGGAAACCGCCAACAATTTGTGGGGGAATTCAGCCAGCGTACTGGTCGGCGATTTCCTCTACTCCCGGTCCTTCCAGATGATGGTCGACATCGGCGACATGGATGTGATGCGCATCCTGGCCAACTGTACCAATACCATCGCTGAGGGCGAAGTCCAGCAACTGCTGAATATCCACGATCCGGACACCTCCGAGGCCCGCTATATGGAGGTCATCCACAACAAGACCGCCAAGTTGTTTGAATCGGCCAGTGAGCTGGCGGCCGTGCTCACCGGCCAGTCACCGGCCGTCCAGCAGGCCATGGCCCGCTACGGCATGCACCTGGGCAGCGCCTTCCAGCTTGTGGACGACGTGCTCGACTACCAGGCCGACAGCGGCGAAACCGGCAAAAACGTGGGCGACGACCTGGCCGAGGGCAAGCCCACCCTGCCGCTGATCTACGCCATGGCAAAAGGCAGCGAGCAGGAGGCAGCGGTCATTCGCCAGGCCATCGAGACTGGCGGGCTGGAGCAAATCGACGCCGTGTGTGACGCGATTGAATCCACCGGCGCTATCGACTACACTGCGCGCTGCGCGCGAGCGGAGGCCGATCAGGCTATCGAGGCGCTGAGTGAAATCCCGACGTCAAAGTACAAAGACGCACTCAGCTTTCTCGCCGAATTCGCCGTCAACCGCAGTTACTGACGCAAGACTTCCAATCGCTTTGACGCCGTCAGCGCCGTTTCAACGCAGCTTTTAGTAAGCCGTTCAAACGGATGATGACAAGGCAAAGCGAATGAGAAAATCGCAGTTTACATAAGGTAAATGAGCATTTTCGAGCCGATGCTTTAACGCAGTCAGGGCCGCTTATAGGGCCTTAATAACACGGGGTGTAGCTCAGCCTGGTAGAGCACCGCCTTCGGGAGGCGGGGGTCGTAGGTTCAAATCCTGTCACCCCGACCAATTTTAAAAACGAAAATGTCGGCCTTTCACAAAACGGGAAGGCCGACATTTTTGTTTTGGGGTTGTGTGAAGGATATGGAACCCTACTTTGAGGTTCACAAAATCGTCAGGAACGATTTTGAACTGCCGAAGGCAGGCCTGAGACAGTCAGGTCGAAGGTGAAATACAGGGATGTATTTCATAAATCCTGTCACCCCGACCATTTCTATTTCTTTACGCCGGACCTTGCCGGCGGATTATTGAGAGTACAGGGGCATTCCGAGGTTCTCATAGAACCCCTTCGGGTTTCATTATGAGTACCCTACCTAACTTCGATAGGTCAGGGCACCTGTCACCCCGACCATTTATATTTCTTTACGCCGGACCTTGCCGGCGTTTTCATTCAACCCTCGAAAACAACCTCTATACGAAAAGTCAGCGAGTGTTCAGAATCGAATCCAGTTTCTTTCCGATTCTGGCTCCTCGGAATCAATTCGACATATAAATAGTTGGAATGAACAAGCTGACGATAACGCATCTGGAACAGGTAGTTTGTGGCATGCAAGGTCGGCTCGGTGATGCCATACACCCCTGTCTGAAAAATAATTCCCCGGTGCGCGGACAGTTTATAGTAAAGAGAGAATTCCTGGCTGGGTTCGTAGTAATCGTTCTCGTCGGTATAACGAACGAAACTGCTGGAGCGAAATAACAGATTATCTGCAAGCTGATAATCCAGATCGAATTTCGTGTCCGATCCAAAACCTGATTCCTTGAAGGTATAGAATGTCTGGCTGGGACGAAACAGCCAGTCATTCCATTTGTAGCTACGAAATATTCTATACCGTAGATAAATATCAATCGGCTTGCTGAACTTGACGCCGATACCGGGCTTGAACTGCCATTCCTCCTCATCCCCCAGGGTCGCCTCGATACCGCCATAATAAGTCCGTTCCTGGGCCGCAGCGCGCGGTGAATCCTCGAGTGTCCTGTCCAGGGCGTCCCGCCGTTCGTCCGGGTCGCTTTCGAAAGTCAGACTTAATTTTTTTTCTGCCCGGGGTAATTTCAGTTTGATCCTGGTATCGGCTTTATAGCTGGTACCAGTCCCTTCAGTCTGTACCGCGTCCAGGGTCAGGCGTACATAACTGCCGGTCCTGTCATAATATGTCCGCTCCTCGGCAAAAAATTCGTCCATGTACCTGGCCATACCTGCAAGCCCTTTTGAGAGGGTTCTTTGCGGTGCATCCAGAAAGGCAAAAATATCGGTATCTTTCGCTGCATTAGAACGATCATCGGATTCAGCAGGGGGCGCTTCCTCGTCCACAACCTCAGCCTGTGCAGGCAGATTCCCGCCGTCATCCGTTTGCGTTTGCGCAGTGGCCATCTGCGCTGGCAGTAACGACAGCAGCAGGCAAAGATGAAGAATAAAAGCAATGTTTTTCACGTTAGGCTACGGCAAGTTACGGGTCGGACCGCACTATCTGCGGACAGATTATTGTTGTGTTGCGGGTGAGGCCTGGGATAGTGTCTTACCCGTACCCGGTATAAAACATTTCCTGGAGTGGGGTCAACTTGAAGACGTCTTCTCCTGCGCGGATCCTGCCTGGCCGTGGCGTCCGGGCTCCGGATTACCCGGTATTCGGGCCAGTCGGATTTCTACTGGTAGCGTAATCCTCCAATGGCCAGAGATAGCCTCCTACTGCGGATAATCGGTTA
>JASFNY010000043.1:0-9463 GCA_050116795.1 Thiohalophilus sp. | reverse complement strand
GAGCCGGCCACTCCGATCCTGATGCCGTCGATCAGGTGGCCGCGCAACTGATATTGCAAAGCTGGTTCGACCAGCAACTGAATCCGGAACAACATGAGCGAACGCCGTGAAGTCCAGAACCTGCTGAGCCAAATGGCCAGCGATCTGCAATCCCTGCTCGACTCACGGCAAATCACCGATCCCGGCATCATTGGCATCCATACAGGCGGCGCCTGGATCGCCAAACAGCTGCACCGTGAGCTCAAGCCCGAACAACCCCTTGGCACGCTCAACATCACTTTCTACCGAGACGACTTCACTCGCATCGGCCTGCACCCGCAGGTGGAACCCTCCAACCTGCCGTTTACGGTCGATGATCGACACATCATCCTGATCGACGATGTGCTGCATACCGGCCGCACCATCCGTGCCGCCATGAACGAGATCTTCGATTATGGCCGCCCGGCCTCGATTATCCTCGCCTGCCTGGTGGAGCGCAGCGGTCGCGAGCTGCCCATTTGCGCAGATATTGCCGGCGAGCGCCTGAACCTGGCCGCCCACCAGCATGTCAAATTACTCGGTCCGGATCCCCTGGAACTGCTGATACAGGAGAGCAAATGAAGCGGCAGGATATCCAATGTGACAGTCAGGGCCAGCTGCGCCACTTTCTTACCATTGAAGGACATAAACGCGATGCCCTTATCCAGATTCTCGATACCGCCGAAAACTTCGTCACTGTCGGCAACCAGCCAGTCAAGAAAGTCCCGCTGCTACGCGGCAAGACCATCGTCAACCTGTTCTTTGAATCCAGTACCCGGACCCGAACTACCTTTGAACTGGCCGCCAAGCGACTGTCGGCCGACGTGCTCAACATCAACATCAGCACCTCTTCCACCAGCAAGGGTGAGAGCCTGCTCGACATGCTGCGCAACCTGGAGGCCATGCACTGCGACATGTTCGTGGTCCGACACGAACAGAGCGGCGCGGCCCATTTCATTGCCCAGCATGTTGCCCCGCATATCAGTGTGATCAACGCCGGCGACGGTCGTCATGCACACCCGACCCAGGCAATGCTGGATATGTTCACCATTCGCAAACACAAACCCGACTTCACCACGCTGCGAGTCGCTATCGTCGGCGATCTGATGCACTCGCGGGTGGCCCGCTCGCAGATCCATGCCCTGAGTACGCTCGGTGTTCCGGAAATTCGCGCAATCGGTCCACGCACCCTGATCCCGCCCTACCTGACGCAGATGGGTGTGCATGTCTATCACGACATGTGTGAAGGGCTGAAAGACGTGGACGTGGTGATCATGCTGCGCCTGCAGCGTGAACGCATGCAGGGAGCGTTGTTGCCCAGCGAACTTGAATACTTCCAGACCTACGGCCTGACCCAGGACAAACTGGCGCTGGCCAAACCCGACGCGATAGTCATGCATCCCGGACCGATTAACCGCGGAGTAGAGATTGAATCCAGTGTGGCAGACGGACCGCAGTCAGTAATCCTTGAGCAGGTCAGCAACGGCATCGCGGTACGCATGGCCATCATGTCGGTCGTGCTGGGACGCAAGCCAGCTACCGAGGAGGTGGATTCCTGATGCGCATTCATATCAAGGGTGGCCGCCTCATCGACCCGGCCAACGGCATAGATAAAAAACAGGATCTGTTCATCGCCGACGGTAAGGTGGTCGCCATCAAAAAAGCCCCGGATGGCTTCCAGCCCGACCAGGTGATCGACGCCACCGACCAGGTTGTGATCCCCGGGCTGGTTGATATCAATGCACGTTTGCGCGAGCCGGGCCAGGAACACAAGGCGACCATCGCCAGCGAGACCCGTGCCGCGGCCGCAGGTGGCATCACCACGTTGTGTGTGCAACCGGATACCGATCCGATTATCGATACCCCCGCGGTCTCTGAACTGATTCACCACCGTGCGCAACAGGCCGGCTTTGCCCGCGTGGTCACCCTGGGCGCCCTGACCCTGCAACTGGGGGGCGAGCATCTCAGCGAAATGGAAGAACTGATTCGCGAGGGTGGCTGCATCGCGGTCAGTAATGCCCTGCAGCCGTTGAACAACACACTGGTCTACCGCCGTGCGCTGGAATATGCCGCCAATTACAATCTCACGGTATTCATCTACGCCAACGACCCCTGGCTTTCCAATAGCGGTTGCGCCCACGAAGGCGCGGTTAGCACTCGCCTGGGCCTGCCGGGTATTCCCGAGTCGGCAGAAACCGTGGCCGTTGCCCGCGACCTGATGCTGATCGAACAGACCGGAGTACGTGCTCACTTCATGCACCTCAGCTGTGCCCAGTCGATCAACAAGGTGGCCCGTGCCCGCCACGACAATCTACCGGTGTCTATCGATGTTGCCGCCCACCAGCTTTATCTTACCGAGATGGACATCGGCGACTTCAACAGTGCCTGTCATGTCATACCGCCATTGCGCACTCAGCGGGATCTCGACGGCCTGCGTGCCGGGCTGACTAACCGGACTATCAGCGCGATCAGTTCCTGTCACCAGCCGCATGATGCTGATGCCAAACTGGCACCGTTTTGTGAGACCGAACCGGGTATCTCGGCACTGGAAACCCTGCTGCCGCTGACCCTGCGCCTGGTCGATGAAAAAGTGCTGTCACTGTCCGATGCCATTGCGAGTATCACCAGCGAACCGGCCTCGATTCTTGGCATCGACGGCGGCAGTCTCGGTGTCGGTGATCGCGCTGATGTCTGCATTTATCATCCCGACGAACGCTGGACAGTGGACTACAACACGTTGTTCAGCGCCGGAAAGAATACGCCATTCCTTGGCTGGGAAATGCACGGCAAAGTCAGCTATACCCTGCTTGCCGGTCAACCCGTTTACCAGGTGAACCAGTGAGCGCCATTAAAGCCCATCGCGATACTATCTACGTGGAAGAGGCAGAGATCCTCAGCCATCAAAGCCACCCCGGCGATCAATACACCCTGCGCCTGCAGGCGCGACAAATTGCTGCGCACGCCCTGCCCGGCAGCTTCGTGCACCTGACCGTCAACGCCCAGCGCCCGATGCGCCGGCCTATATCGATCCTGCGGGTGGATGCGAAAAAAGGCTACGTGGATTTGCTCTATAAGGTCTTTGGCGAGGGCACTGCCCTGCTGACAGAGAACCGGGTGGGTGAATCCCTTAACCTGATGGGTCCGATCGGCAAGCCGTTCGAATTTCATCCCGAACGTTCAAGGCCCTTGCTGATCGGCGGCGGCGTCGGCATGCCGCCGATGATTTTCTGCGCCGATGCGCTGCGCCAGAACAAAACATACCAACCGTTTGTGATTCTCGGTTCTGAAGTGCCGTTTCCTTTCGAAAGCCGGCCTTCGGAGTTCATCGTCCCCGGTGTCCCCGACGGGGTTATCGCCGGCATGCCATTGCTTGAAGAGTGGGGCATTCCATCACGACTCACCAGTACGCAGGGGTATCCGGGATGCTTTGAGGGCTACGTTACCGACCTGGCCCGACACTGTCTGGATGCCCTCTCCGATGATCAGCGCAACGAGGTTGAGATCTTCAGCTGCGGCCCACACCCGATGCTCGAGGCCGTAGCGCAACTGGCCAGAGAGTATGAATTACCCTGTCAGGTCTCGCTGGAAGAGTTTATGGCCTGCGCCGTGGGCGGCTGTGCCGGCTGCGTGGTCGAAGTCAAAACCGATTCCGGCCCGGCGATGAAACGCGTCTGCGTGGACGGGCCGGTATTTGATGCCTATAGCGTGTTCTGATTACAGCAATTGTGGATTGAGTTGCCAGACCGTGTAATTCAATACCGCCGCGAAGCTGACCCACAATAAGTAAGGCACCAGTAACAGCCCGGCCACACGACTGTTTTGCCAGAAAGCAACCAGCGTGGCGACAATCAAAAACCAAAGCACTACTACATCGGCAAAGGCCCAGCCGCCGAGATGCCAACCAAAAAACAACCAGCTCCACAGCGCGTTGATAACAAGCTGCACCAGAAACAGCAGTAACGCCACGCGCACCGCGGTAAACCCGGCGATACGCCAGACCAGCCAGGCCGCGATACCCATCAATGCATACAGCACGGTCCAGACCGGACCGAACACGCCTGCAGGCGGTGCCCACGTCGGGCGCACAAGCTGCGAATAAAAAGAACCTGCCTCGACCGAGGCCACGGCACCGATGCCGGCAAAAATAAACACCACCACCAGCCAGGCGACCAGCCCGCCGATCTGAACAGGGCGTGACAATGAACTCTTCATATTCTGCCAGTACTCATCTCTTGATGGTCAGGTAAAGTCCTACCACGAAACTCGCCGCACCACCGATGTAGAACATCATTACCTTGTCCCGCTCCGCACCGGTCAGTGCCTCGGTGATTTGCGAACCGATCGACTGGGAAATCTGATAGCCCCAGATAGCCAGCCCGATACCAATGACGATCAGTATCAGGCCAAGTATTGTGCTGTTTGAGATCGAACCGTTCGCCATACCGTCCTCCAATTGTGTAAAGATTTTAGGCAATAATAAACTAGCCGGGATCACTGCGGTGATTAATTATTCTGATCAAATTGCCCTTTTCATCCCAGAATTTCCATTTTCCGTCAGGTTTGCCATTTTTATAAAATGCCTGTACATCGATTTTTCCATTCCTGTACCAGACCTTGATTTCACCATTTAGCTCACCATCCTTGAATTGCATGGAACGTTTCTTCTCGCCGGAAAAATACCAGCTGTAGCATGTGCCGTTTTCCAGGCCGTTAACATAAAGACATCTTTCAACAATGTATTCCCCCACCATAATTATTGCCGGCCCATTCAGTTTTCCTTTGTCGTTTACGCAGCCATAAGCCCGGGATTCCTTGCCTTTGTATTGTTTGCTGTCAGAGACAATATGCGTGCCTTCAGGGCATGCCAATTTATCATTTGCCATTGCAGTAATCGAAAACAGCAGTAAAGACAAAACAGTTATCTTCCACATGGCTTAATTCTTGTTCTATAAGGCAATGGTATAAACAGTTATGGCAGCATTACTGTAATTTCGGCAACGGTAATCCCAGATACGCACAACAGATATATGTAATCCTAGCAAATAGCCCGGCGTTTTCGAAATGGTCCCGGTCGTAACATCCATATTCTGCACAGGCGTCGCATAAAACAAAGCCCGGCACTGCTATACAGCACCGGGCTTGTGTCGCCATGATAAAGGAATAACAGGTTGTGTATCAGGTTTCCTGAATAGTAATCCCTTCCAATGCCCCGGTCATAGCCTCGACATCATCGCCCTGGGTTTCACCCAGCTTGATCATCAGACGCAGCTCGTTCGCAGAGTCAGCATGGTTGATGGCATCTTCATAGGTGATGCTGCCTTCCTTGTAGAGCTGATATAACGCCTGATCGAAGGTCTGCATACCGGCCTGGCCAGACTTGGCCATCAGTTCCTTCATCTTGGATATCTCGCCCTTGCGAATGTGATCCGACATCAGCGGCGTGTTGATCAGGACCTCGGCGCACAACACACGACCATTGCCATCGGGCATGGGTATCAACTGCTGTGCGATCATCGCCTTGAGGTTCAGTGACAGGTCCAGGTACAACTGGTTGAAGCGGTCTTCCGGAAAGAAGTTGATGATACGGTCCATTGCCTGGTTGGCGTTGTTAGCATGCAGGGTCGCCAGACAGAGATGCCCGGTTTCGGCAAACGAGATCGCGTGCTCCATGGTCTCACGGGTCCGGATTTCACCAATCAGAATAACATCAGGAGCCTGGCGCAGAGTGTTTTTCAGAGCGACTTCGAAACTCTCGGTATCGAGGCCCACTTCGCGCTGGGTGACGATACAGCCCTTGTGATGATGAATAAATTCAATAGGATCCTCGATGGTGATGATATGACCGGTACTGTTCTGGTTTCGATAACCGACCATGGATGCCAGCGAGCTGGATTTACCGGAACCGGTACCACCAACGAAGATCACGAGACCGCGTTTGGTCATGGCGATATCCCGCAGAACCGGCGGCAACTTCAATTGCTCAAAGGTTGGAATTTCCACCTCAATCTTTCGCAACACCATGCCGGCATGATTACGCTGTCGAAACGCGCTGACACGAAAACGACCGATACCCGATGCTGAGATCGCAAAGTTACACTCGTGGTGTTCCTCGAATTCTGCTTTCTGTGACTCACTCATGATGCCCCTGACCAGCTCAGAAGCCTGGCCGGGGGTCAGGGTCGCCTGGGTGACCGGAGTGATCTTGCCGTTGATTTTCATACTGGGCGCGACGCCGGCCGTGATAAACAGGTCCGAGGCGTTCTTGTGCACCATCAGTTTCAGTAGGGATTCAAAATCCATGACGCTGACCTCATGTCAGTTCCGGTTACACCGGTCTATCTAGTTTAATTGAAAGTATCTTTGTTCGCCGCCTTGATCTTGGCTTCCTGCTTGCTGACCACGCCGCGCTGCACCAGATCCTGGAGATTCTGATCCAGGGTCTGCATACCATACTGCTGGCCGGTCTGGATGGCGGAATACATCTGGGCCACCTTGTCCTCGCGAATCAGGTTTCGAATGGCCGAGGTACCAATCATGATCTCATGCGCCGCTACCCGACCACCGCCGATCTTCTTCAGCAGGGTCTGGGCAACTACCGCACGTAATGATTCAGACAGCATCGAGCGGACCATGCCTTTTTCAGCTGCCGGGAACACATCGATGATACGGTCGATGGTCTTGGCTGCGGAGCTGGTATGCAGGGTACCGAACACCAGATGGCCGGTTTCCGCCGCGGTCAGTGCGAGGCGAATGGTTTCCAGATCACGCAGCTCGCCGACCAGGATGATGTCCGGATCTTCACGCAGGGCGGATCGCAGTGCCTCGCTGAAGCCAAGGGTGTCACGATGCACCTCTCGCTGGTTGACCAGACATTTTTTACTCTCGTGGACAAATTCGATCGGGTCCTCAATGGTCAGGATATGACCATAATCGTTCTCATTTTTATAATCGATCATCGCCGCCAGGGTAGTCGACTTACCAGAACCGGTCGGGCCGGTGACCAGCACGATCCCGCGTGGGTTGTCGGACACATCGCGGAAGACGCTCGGACAATTGAGCTCCTCAAGGGTCAGAATCTTGGAGGGGATGGTACGAAATACCGCGCCGGCGCCGCGATTGTGGTTGAACGCGTTGACACGAAAACGGGCCAGCCCCTGGATTTCGAAGGAGAAGTCAGTCTCGAGAAATTCCTCGAAGTCTTTGCGCTGCTTGTCGTTCATGATGTCGTACACGAGGCTGTGTACGGATTTGTGATCCATTGCCGGAATATTGATGCGCCGCACGTCCCCATCGACACGAATCATCGGCGGCAATCCGGCCGAAAGGTGGAGGTCCGAGGCACCATTTTTTACGCCAAAGGCCAGTAGTTCCGTTATATCCATCAGACAGTCACTCTATATTAAATCGTTGTTATGATAGTGGTTCGTTAGCAGATACTTTCGGTTATCGGTAGTCCGGCGAATTTCTTGATATGCAACTAACCTACCGCTGCAACGCTCACGAGGCAAGATGAATAGCATAGCGCAACGGCTTGAAACCGTTCGGAAACGTATCACAGAGGCAGAATACCGGGCCGGGCGAACCCCCGGTTCGGTCCGGCTGCTGGCAGTGAGCAAAACTCGCCCGGTAGCCGATCTGCGGGCTGCCCTGGCGGCCGGCCAGTCCTGTTTCGGCGAGAACTACCTGCAGGATGCCCTGCCCAAAATCAGCGAGCTGGCTGATGAAAATATCGAATGGCACTTCATCGGCCCAATCCAGTCGAACAAGACGCGTGATATTGCCAGCCATTTCCACTGGGTCCACAGTGTCGACCGGCTCAAGATCGCTCGTCGCCTGAGCGAGCATCGTCCGACCGAACTGCCACCGCTCAACATCTGTCTGCAGGTCAATACCTCGGGAGAATCGAGCAAGGCGGGGGTCTCGCCAACCGAGACAGCCGAACTGGCCCGGGCCATTGCCGAACTGCCCGGTCTTAACCTGCGGGGACTGATGACGCTGCCCGCTCCCGCCGATGATTTTGAGCAGCAACGGGCCCCTTTTCGGCAATTGCACACCCTGTTCGAAGAACTGCGGAACAATGGCCTGGAGCTGGACACTCTCTCGATGGGTATGAGTAATGACCTGGAAGCGGCCATTGAGGAAGGCGCCACTATGGTGCGCATCGGCACGGCCATCTTCGGCCCGCGCGATGCCTGACATCTTCAGGCCGGTCGGTGCACGACAGGCTGCAAACCTTGAGCTGAAGCTCGCGGACGAGTAACGTATGACGCCATGAAAAATGCAACGATCGGTTTTATCGGCGGCGGCAATATGGCTCGTAGCCTCATCGGCGGGCTTTGCCAGAGCGGTCAGCCACCTGCCCAGCTGCACGTCTCCGAACCCGATGCCGAGCGTCGCGAATCCCTGCAACGGGACTTTGGCATCCACGTCCATGCCGATAACCAGGCCGTGATCGATGCCTGCGAGGTAATCGTTCTGGCAGTCAAGCCCCAGGCGCTCAAAAGCGTGGTTCAGTCACTGCAACCTCCCCGGCAAGGACAAAAGCTTTATTTGACGATTGCTGCCGGCATTCGTAGCGATTCCATTCAGCAGTGGCTGGGTGGTGAACAGGCCATCGTGCGAGCCATGCCCAATACCCCGGCGCTGGTTCAAAGTGGTGCCACCGGTTTGTATGCCAACCGCTATGTCAGCGACGCACAGAAAGGCCTGGCCGAATCCATCCTGCGCGCAGTCGGGCTGACAGTCTGGGTCGACCAGGAAGATCAGATGGACGCGGTCACGGCCCTCTCCGGTAGCGGCCCGGCGTACTTCTTTTTGATAATGGAAGTGATGGAACAGGCCGCCTGCAAGCTCGGGTTACCCCGGGACAGCGCCCGGCTGCTGACCCTGCAAACCGCCTTTGGTGCCGCCAAGCTGGCACTGGAAATCGAGGAAGACCCGGCGCAGCTGAGACGAAACGTCACCTCCCCCGGCGGGACCACGGAACAGGCCATCCGAAGCCTGGAAAGCCAGGATATACAAAAGATCTTTGAACAGGCCCTAGAGGCCGCCCACAACCGGGCGCGCGAACTGGCCGATGAACTGGGACAATAACAATGAACTATGTCAGTAATGCCGGGGTATTCCTGGTCCAGACAGTCTTCGGGATCTACGCCCTGATCATTATGCTGCGCCTGCTGTTGCAACTGGTGCGGGCCGACTTCTATAACCCGATCTCCCAGTTTCTGGTCAAAGCGACTTCCCTGCCGTTAAAGCCTCTGCGTCGGGCCATTCCAGGCTATGCCGGTATTGATTTCGCCGCGATCGTGCTGTTGCTGATCGTCAAGCTGCTTGAAATCATCCTGATCGGGCTGTTTCCGGATTTTCCCATGCCCTCCATCGGTGGCGTTCTTGCGCTGGCCATCGTCGAGCTGCTCAAGCTGGCGCTGCATGTCTATATCTTCGG